>JBKPJW010000042.1:0-10102 GCA_046730875.1 Actinomycetota bacterium
ACCGTAGAATGGACAGCGGATGGGTTGACCAGGCGGCCGCGCGTCACGCAAGTGGCTCGAGGAACGTCCGGGCTCCGCAGAGCAGGGTGGTGGGTAACGCCCACTCGGGGTAACCCGCAGGCCAGTGCCACAGAGAACAGACCGCCTGCGTGCGGCGTGTGCATGCACAGGCCGCAGGGCAGGTAAGGGTGAAACGGTGGTGTAAGAGACCACCAGCTTCCCGGGTGACCGGGAAGGCTAGGTAAACCCCACCCGGAGCAAGGCCAGACAGGACACGCTTGAGGGCTGCTCGCCCGAGTGTCCGGGTAGGCCGCTGGAGGGCGTCGGCAACGGCGTCCGTAGATGGATGGCCGCTACTCCCGCGCCGGCAACAGCGCGGGAACACAGAACCCGGCGTATCGGTCAACCCATCCACTCACTTAGCCCGATGCCCGCGGGCTCCCCACCGCCCGGAAGCGGTGCCGAGCCCGGCGTCCAGTCCTGGACGGCGCCAGGCCTAGACGAGGACCAGGCTGTTCAGCGACTGATTGGCCGTGTTGAGTGCCGCCGCAACGGACTCGATGGCTACGTGCCAAGTGCGCTCGAACTTATCGGCCGCCAGGTCGATGGGCGTCCCCAGTACGACTTCGAGCTTTGAGTCGTTGGCCCGGCTGATGAGCACGTCATCCTTGAGATAGAAGTTGCGCGGGGCAATGACCACGTTATGGGCGCCCGGCCGCTGGAAGGCGGCCAGATACATCTGGCTGCCAACGCAGCCGGCGAGGGACACAGATTCCGCGGCCAAACGGACCTGCTCAGCCACCGTCAGCGTCTCGGGTTGGACGATCTCGTATCCGGCCTCTTCGAAGAGGGCTTCGACCGCGGGCCCGTTCGCAAGTGGCCGCTGGCCGTGGGCAGACCTGGACAGGAATACCTTGCGGTACGCCGGCTCAGCCTCGACGTTCTCGGCCATGGCGCTCCAGACGTCGTGCTGCAGCCGTGTGATCCAGCGATGGGTGCTCATGGCAATGTCGGGAACGATCAGGTGCTCAACCACATCATGTGCCGAGGCGAAGACGATCTTGTCCGCAGGGATCCCCGCGAGCTCCAACAGCGCAAGGCTGTGCCGGGCCAGTGCGGATTCGTAGACCAGGAACTTCATCTCTGGCCGCACGCGCTTGTCGACCAGGGACATGGCCCACAGCCGGGCGAGTCCCTCAACGAGGTTGTGGCCGAAGTGGCGGTGCACGTTGCCCAGGAGGTAGTACGTACCCTTGAGCTGCTTCCCCTCCGGAGTTTCGCCGATCTGGAGACCCTCGGGCGTTGGGGTGAGGTAGTCAACGGCAACGCTCGCGCTTCCGTCGAGGACACCGTACGACGCCGGAATCATGGCGCCGTCGGCGGTGACGAGGAGTTGGCCGCCGGTGTGCCCCTCCGAGCTCCTGAAAGTGATGTTGCCGCCGAATACGTGGGCGTGGCGAAGGACCCACACGGACGGGACAACGGCCGGTTGCGGCTCCTGGATCCACCACTCCGGAATCATGGCGTCCTGTGCCCCCTGCACGTCGAACAGCGGTTCGCTGATGGCATCCAGCAGTGATGCCGGGGGCGTTGGGCTGAGCGCCGCGTGGGATCCGTCGATGATGAACCGGGCGACGGCAGGATCCCCAGGCTCGATACTGCCGATGGAACCGGGGACTGCCATGCCTGCGGGCGGCACGGAATCCGCGTCCAGCTGCTTTAGGGTCGTCCCCGGGGCTATCGGGTTAAATTTTGCGGGCGCCGTGCCGGCACGGACCTTTTCTAGTTCCCGGACGAGCAGATCCGCGTCGGTCTGGCAGAGGTACGGTACGAGCGCTTCGATCTGCTCGTCAGCAAGGTCCCACCACCGGAGATCCAGAAGTCGTTCGATGATGTGTGGTTCGAACCGGTACTTGAGCACCTTTGCGGGGTTGCCGCCGACGATGGCATAAGGAGGGACGTCTTTGACCACCACGGCGGCAGCAGCAATGACTGCCCCGTATCCGATGGTCACCCCGGACATGATGACGGCCCCCTGGCCGATCCACACGTCGTCCTGGATGACGACGTCACCCTTGGAGAGCGGCTGTTGCCTCTTGTCGTCATGCGGGAAGACGTCGGTGTTCAGAATGCCGAAGGGGAAGGTTGTCACCCAGTCGGCCCGGTGGTTTCCTCCGGTGAGGATATGCACGTTCCCTGCGATGCTGCAGAAGGATCCGATAGTTACTTCTTTGGAGTTCCTCCAGCGGTGAATCTTAAGGTTCTTCATCCCGTAGGAGTACCGTCCAGCGGCAGGTTCAGTCATTCAGGGAAGAATACAGAGTGGAGGAGCCAACTCCCAAAACGGTTTGGGTGCCCGACGGCGCCGCCCGCCGAAGTGGGCGGGCGCTGGTGCCATCAGGTGGTGTCGAGCCATCACGTGCTCCCTCCAACCGCCGCCCACCTGCGGCGATACAGCCGGGCCGAATGCTTGACATCGTCCCACCTACACCAGAGACTTCTATGAACGCTTGAAGCAGCGGTGCATTTCGGTGATGGGTTGAGGAGTCATAGTGCCGGACGATGCAGCATACGACTATGTGATCGCCGGCGGCGGCACGGGCGGCAGCGTCCTGGCCGGCAGATTAAGCGAAGACCCTGCCGTGCGCGTGCTGCTGCTCGAGGCAGGTAGATCCGACCGCCATCCATTCATCCACATGCCCGCGGGCTTCCCTAGATTAAAGGGAGGCCCTTATCAATGGGAGTACCGGAGCGTTCCGCAGGAGCACAGCAACGGCCGCAGCATCCCGCTCGCCCAAGGCCGCGTGCTCGGCGGGGGAGGGTCCATTAACTCCCAGGTCTTTACCCGTGGCGTGGCCGAGGACTACGACAGCTGGGTTTCCGAATACGGATGCGAGGGCTGGTCGGCCGAGGACGTGCGCGAGTATTTCGTCCGCTCGGAGTCCAACTGCCGACTCTCGGGACCGCACCACGGAACGCAGGGGCCGCTCGGAGTCTCGGACCCGAAGCGACCGCACAAACTCTCGGCGGCTTTTGTGCGGGCGGGGCAGGAGTTCGGCCTGCCCTACAACAGCGATTTCAACGGCGCTGAACAGCACGGCATCGGCTTCTATCAGACCACCACGAAGAACGGCCGCCGGTGCAGCGCGGCCGTGGCTTACCTCAAACCCGCGCGCAAGCGCCGCAATCTTACGGTTCGCGTCAACGTGACTGTGTCCAAAGTGATCATCAAGGACGGCCGGGCCGTGGGCATCCAGACGATTGAGGACGGAGTCGTGCGAAGCTACAGTGCCAGCCGTGAGGTGCTCATTGCCAGCGGCGCGTTCGGCTCGCCGAAGTTGCTCCAGCTATCAGGCATTGGCGACCCTGCAGATCTGGCCGCCGTCGGCATCGACACCATCCATGCCCTGCCCGGCGTCGGTAAGAACCTGCAGGACCACTGTGACGTTGACATCATTTACGAACTCACCAAGTACCACAGCCTGGACCGGTACAACCGGATGAGCCCGGCGACGGTCATGGCCGGCCTTGAGTATCTCGCTTTCCGCACCGGGCCGTTCTCTTCCAACCTCGTCGAGGCAGGCGGCTTCAGCTACGCCAACACGGAGGAAAAAACCCCGGACCTGCAGTTCCACTTTCTGCCCGCGGCACGGGCGGAGGCCGCCTTCACGTCCCTGCGGCCCGGCTTCGGGGCGACGCTGAATTCGTACTTCCTGCGACCACGCAGCCGCGGAACAGTCCGTCCCGCCTCCTCGGACCCGACCAAGCCGCCGCTCATCGACCCGAACTACCTCGCCGACGACTACGACCTCGAGATGACGATCGCCGGGGTGGAACAGAGCCGCCAGATCATGGGGCAGTCGTCCATGGCCCCCTTCATCAAGGCCGAACACATGGGCGACGGCGCAAAGGTGACCACCCGCGACGAGTACGTGAATTTCGTGCGCTCCTTCGGACGGACCTCCTACCATCCGGTCGGTACCTGTTCCATGGGAACCTGCGATGACTCCGTCGTCTCGCCGCGGCTGAAGGTCTATGGGCTCGAAGGACTACGCGTGGTTGACTCCTCGATCATGCCCCGCCTGGTGAGTGCCAACACCCAGGCGCCGACCATCATGATCGCGGAAAAAGCCGTCGACATGATCCTCGAGGACGCCCGCTAGGTGCAGTGTCCCGGCGTCGGGCTGCCGTGACGGCTCCCGGAGGCGGTGTGAGTCATTTCACGTGCAACCGGGCACCGGCGCCGCCCGTCCGCCCTTAGAATTGGTGGTGAACGTGGAAGTTCTGCCGCCGGGTCTGCGTTCGCAGCCGGCGGTTTTCTTTGCGCTCAGTGAAGTGCCCGGGGTGGACCGAATCCCCGCAGGTGCCAGGTACCGGACACCCTCCGGCGGCCGACTTCCCCCTACGAGGGCGTAGGGAGTGGATTTCTAGGAAGGTAGTTCTGTGAGCCAGACGTCAGATTCTTGTCTTGATACGTGGATGGGCCGCGAGGCGCTTGCCGAGGCCATGATCCCGGTGATCGGCCGGCTGTACCGCGAGAACAACGTGGTGACCTCCATCCACGGACGCAGCCTGATCAACAAGTCCACCATGAGCATTCTCAAGGCCCACCGCTTCGCCCGCCGGATGAGCAAAGAAGAGCTGCGCCTCGAGGAAACGGCCCCCCTGCTGGAGGCCCTGACCAGGCTGGAGCTCGGCGCCGCCGCGATCGACATCGCCCGCCTCACCGAGAAGTACCGCGCCGAGGGCGACGGCGCGAGCCTGGATGCGTTCCTCCGGGAGGAACTTGCCGAGGTGGTCGGCAAGCGCGGCGGCGACGACCGGACCAGCACCGACGTCGTCCTCTACGGCTTCGGCCGCATCGGCCGCCTCCTGGCCCGGCTCCTGATCGAAAAGGCTGGCGGCGGGCACGGCCTGCGCCTGCGCGCCATCGTGGTGCGCCGCGGCTCGGACAACGACCTCGCCAAGCGTGCCAGCCTGCTGCGCCGCGACTCGGTCCACGGCTCCTTCGAGGGCACCATCAAGGTGGACCTCGAGAACGACACCATCACCGCCAACGGCGTTCAGATCCAGGTCATCTATTCGGACAACCCGGCCACCGTCGACTACACCGCCTACGGCATCCACGACGCCCTGGTGGTCGATAACACCGGCCGCTGGCGCGACGCCGCGGGCCTGTCCCAGCACCTGCAGAGCAAGGGCGTCTCCCGTGTCCTGCTGACCGCCCCGGGCAAGGGCGAGCTGAAGAACATCGTGCACGGCATCAACCACGGCACCATCGCCGACTCGGACACCATCGTCTCGGCCGCCTCCTGCACCACCAACGCCATCACTCCGGTGCTGAAAGCCATCAATGACCGCTACGGCGTGGTCCACGGGCACGTCGAGACGGTCCACTCCTTCACGAACGACCAGAACCTGATCGATAACTTCCACAAAGGCGACCGCCGCGGCCGCTCGGCCGCGCTGAACATGGTCATCACCGAGACCGGTGCCGCCAAGGCCGTCGCGAAGGCCCTGCCCGAACTCCTCGGCAAGCTCACCGGCAGCTCAATCCGCGTTCCCACCCCGGACGTTTCGCTGGCCATCCTGAACCTGAGCCTGGAGAACGGCACCACCAAGGACGAGGTCAACGACTACCTGCGGGAAATGTCGCTGCACTCCGAGCTGCGCAAGCAGATCGACTACATCGACTCGCCCGAGGTTGTCTCCACCGACTTCGTCGGCTCCCGCCGTGCGGGCATCGTCGACGGCTTGGCCACCATCTCCAACGAGAAGAACCTCGTGCTCTACGTCTGGTACGACAACGAGTTCGGCTACAGCTGCCAGGTGGTCCGCGTCATGGAGGAAATGGCCGGCGTGAACCCGCCGTCCTTCCCCGCCAAGGACGCCGCCTCCATCCTTGAGGCCGCCGGGCTGCCGGTCAAGGTCTAACGGGCCGGCAGGACCGCCGTCCCTGACGGGTTTTGTCCTAACCTTTCCCGGCCGATGCACTGGAATCGGCCGGGAAAGGGAACCACAATGGAGCCATGGAACAGAACCCGGCTGTTGAACACGAGACCACCCTGGAACACGCGCTGGACGTCGCCCGGAGCAACGCTAAGGAAGCGAAGCGCCTCCTGGACGACGCCGTCGTCAAACGCCAGGCCGGTGAAGTCAACGACGACCGGGTGAACCAGCTCCAGACGCTGTTCGACCTGGCCAACGAAGACCTGAAACGGGTCATGCGGGAGCAATAACCTCCCGGCCTCTCCGCCACCGGTCCCCAACACTGTGGACAACCTCCCGGGTGTCGGACCGCCCGCGTAGTCTCGGGACGTGGAGCCAGAACGCCGCCAGCAGGCGCCCTCATGACCGTCACCTGGACGGAATTCCGGCGTGCCCGGCGGCGTTCGCACCAGGCGTGGATTCTTCTGGCCGCGGCTGGCCTGGCGCTCGTCGGCGGCCTGGCCTGGTTCTTCACTGCCGGCCAGTTTGCGGTCTCGGAGCCGCCGACCTCGGGGCCCAGCGAGGCCCCGGTGCTGGCGGCGGGGTGGATGAGTCCCGTGGACGCCGTCCGGTCTGTGCCGGAGGGAAGCGCCGCCGGGGCGCTCGATGCCCTCCCGGTCAAGGGCCGCTCCGCCAGGGACAACTATGACCGGACCGCCTTCGGGCAGGCCTGGCTCGACGTCGACCGCAACGGCTGCGATACCCGCAATGACATCCTCCGCAGGGACCTGGCGGCCGCCGACTTCGTCGCCGGTTCCCGGTGCCAGGTGGCCGGGGGCACCTTCCGGGAACCATACACCGGCCATACGGTCGCGTTCCGGCGGGGCGCCCAGACCAGCGCGGCCGTGCAGATCGACCACGTCGTGGCGCTCGGGGACGCGTGGCAAAAGGGCGCCCAGCAGCTCACGGCCCGGCAGCGCGAACACCTGGCCAACGACCCCCTGAACCTGATCGCCGTCGACGGCCCGGCCAACCAGGACAAAAGCGCCTCCGACGCCGCCACCTGGCTGCCCCCGAACAAGGCCTTCCGCTGCCACTACGTTGCCCGGCAGATCTCGGTCAAGGCCGCCTACCGGCTGTGGGTCACGCCCGCAGAGAAGGAGGCGATGAAGCGTATCCTGAGATCCTGTCCGCAGCAGCAGACGATTCTCCCGCGCCCCGAGGGTTGAGCAGCTTTTCCGGGAACCGACTGCCGTCCGGCCAGCATGCGGGTCAGGCGGGCGAGCCAGGCTATGGCCTGCCCGGGCAGGGCGGGTAGGGTACCGGCATGGACATCATCCTCGTACCCGGATTCTGGTTGGACGCCTCGTCGTGGGAGGAGGTTACCCCGCCGCTCACTGCGGCCGGGCACAAGGTCTACCCGCTAACGCTCCCGGGCCTGGAGTCGGCCGATGCGCCGCGCGCCGGCATCGGCCTGCGCACCCACATTGACGCCGTCGTGGCGAAGATCGATTCCTTCGATGCGCCCGTGGTCCTGGTGGGCCACTCCGGCGGCGGCGCCATCATCTACGGCGCGGTCGACGCCCGCCCGGACCGGGTGGCGCGGGCCATCTACGTGGACAGCGGACCGCTTGGCGAAGGAGGGGTCATCAACGACGAGCTCCCGGCCGACGGCGACGCCATCCCGTTGCCGCCGTGGGAGCTCTTCGAGGACGAGGACCTCACCGACCTGAGCGAGGAGTTGCGCGCCATGTTCCGCGCCCGCGCCATCCCGCAGCCCCGCGCTGTAGCCCAGGACCGGCAGCAGCTCAACGATGAACGCCGCTTTGAGGTCCCGGCCACAGTCATCGCATGCGAATTCCCGTCCGCGATGCTGATCGGAATGATCGCCGAGGGCCACCCGTATGTGGCCGAACTCGGCCGCATCCGCGACGTCGACTACGTGGACCTGCCCACCGGACACTGGCCGCAGTTCACCAAGCCTGCCGAGCTCGGCGCCGCCATCCTGGCCGCCGTCGATCGCCCTTCGAAGAGTTAGCCGGCCGGGGCGTTTCGGCTGAAATTCCCCATCTTTGAGAACCTCAGCCGGCGTGTCCGGACAACCGCCGGCGTTTGCCCGCGAGCCAGATCCAAAGCTGGGGAGAATCGGCGCGTCGTCCGGCAAAGGGGCCGGACGTCAGTGGCCGAACGGGTCCGGATCCACTCCCGGCATCCAGGTCAGGCCGGGAACGCCCCAGCCGCTGCGCTTGGCCTGCTTGATGGCCTTGCGCGCATAGCGGTCGACTAGCCGGTTCACGTAGAGCTTGCCGTCGAGGTGGTCATACTCGTGCTGGATGACCCGGGCGAACCAGCCGGTCGCCTCGAATTCCACCGGTTTTCCGTCACCGTCGAAGCCCTGCACCCTCGCCCACTCGGCCCGCTTGAGCGGATACTGCCCGCCGGGGAAGGACAGGCATCCTTCCTCGTCCTCGTCGGGGTCCGGCAGCGCGCCGGAGACCTTGGAGAGGGTCAGCACCGGATTGACCACGACGCCGGAGGGCGGGGCGCCGTCGTCGTTGGCGTACTTGTACACGAAGAGCCGCTTGCCGACCCCCACCTGCGGAGCGGCCAGCCCGACGCCGTTGGCGGCGTCGTTGGTCTCGAACATGTCGGCGATCAGGGTGCGGAGTTCGTCGTCGAAGACTTCGACTTCCGCGGCCCGGCGGTGCAGCACGGGCTCACCCCAGATCGTGATGGGCAGGACGGTCATGTCAGTAAAATTCCTCGGGTGCAGTTGGGGTCGCGGCGGATCAGCCGGCGATGGAGCGGCCGACGACGTCGCGCATGATTTCGTTGGTGCCGCCGAAGATCGTCAGCAGCCGGGCTGCCAGGTACGCCTGAGCCACCGGGTATTCCAGGATGTAGCCGTAGCCGCCGTGCAGCTGCAGGCAGCGATCCGTGACGGACTTGGCGCGCTCGGACGCCCACAGTTTGGCGCGGGCAGCACCGGCGGCGTCGAGCTCCCCGGCGTTGAAGGCGAGGACGGCCTGGTCCACGTAGCTTTCGGTGACCTCGACCTCGGTGAGGATGTCGGCGAGTTCGAACCGCGTGTTCTGGAAGTCGATGATCCGCTCGCCAAAGGCGTTGCGGTCCTTGGTGTAGCGGACGGTCTCCTCGTACATGGCGCGCGCGACGGCGGAGCTCGCCACGGCGATCGCCAGGCGGCCCTGGGGGAGCTGTTCGGCCGCGTACTGCAGGCCCTTGCCTTCCTCGCCCACCAGGTCGGCGTGCGGGACCCGGACGTTGTCGAAGAACAGTTCGGCCGTGTCGGAGGCCTTGAGTCCCATCTTGTCCAGCTGCTTGCCGGTGTTGTAGCCCTCGCCCTTCTGGACCATGAAGAGCGAGAACGAGTCGTGGTTTCCGCGTCCGGTGCCGCCGTCGGTGCGGGCCAGGACCAGGGAGGCGTCGCCGGAGATGCCGTTGCCGATGAACGTCTTCTGGCCGCTGACCAGCCAGTCGTCGCCGTCGCGCACGGCCTTGGTGCGGATGCCGCGCAGGTCGGAGCCGGCGCCCGGTTCGGTCCAGGCGATCGAGGTGACCTTCTCGCCGGACACCATGCCGGGAAGCCAGCGGGCCTTGAGGTCATCGGAGGCGTAGGCCAGCAGGTGGGGGAGGACCATGTCATCGTGCAGGTGGAAGGCCAGGCCGACGGCGAGGTGGTTGCTCCTGGCGAATTCTTCGTCGAGCACGGCCCGGAAGCGGTAGTCGTCCATGCCCATGCCGCCGAACTCCTCCGGCACGGCCAGGCCAAGCAGTCCCTGCTCGCCGGCAGCCGACCACAGATCCCGGGACATCATGTGATCCTTGTCCCACTGGGCGTAATGCGGGGCAACGGCGCGCGAGTTGAACTCGGCGGCCATCTCACGGAACATCTCGTGGTCTTCTTCAAAGAGCTTGCGCTTCACTGCGTTTCCTTCCAACGTCAGACCGTGCATAGGCACAGACCAAAGACCGCAGACCAAAGACCCAGCCACGGTACAGACAACAAAGGCCGCACCGGATATCCGGTGCGGCCTTTGGAAAAGGTCGGACAATCACTGCCGTCCTTCATGAGGGTGAGCGACGGGGGTTGAACCCGCGACCTCCTGGACCACAACCAGGCGCTCTGCCAACTGAGCTACGCCCACCATGTGCC
>JBKPJW010000043.1:0-4284 GCA_046730875.1 Actinomycetota bacterium
TGCGGCAGCGGTGGGTCTTGTTGCTTGTCTGGTGGAATGACAAAGATGGTTGGCACGACGTCATCGGGCCAACCATCTTGAAAGTACGCCACATCGGTGGACGCCTGATCACTCACCTGGCGCGAAGCCGCCCCGGAATAAACGAAGCCTTGAGAGAGGGGCTTCCTATCGGGTTTGCACCCGTATCTTCGCCCTTACGGTGCGGGCTGCTCGGCCGATCCCGTATCCGAGGACACGTCCGGCTCCGTGGTCTGTTCGGTCTCGGGGGCGGGCTCCGGGCTCTGTTCGGTGTCGGGGGAGGGGTCCGCCGTCGGCGTGTCGGTTGATTGGTCGGCGCCCGGGTCAGCAGTTCCGGCCGAGCCGCTGTCCCCGCGACCGGGGGTACCGTCCGTGGTCAGGCTGCCTTCTTCGTTGGCGCCCTCCTCGACTTGCCCAGGCACTTCCTCCGGGTTCTCAGCCGATTCGTCTGTCTTGTCCGGGACAGTCGCGTTGCCGGTCAATGCTGTGCCCAGCGTCGTCGTGGGTCCGGTCGCACCGCCGTCAATGCCCGACGTCGACGAGACAAGGCTGGAGATGGGCTTGTTGGTTCCGAACTCGACCGCCGTGACGCCAACCATCGCGATGACGAATGCGGCAGCACTGACCGCCCCCAGCTTGACCCAGGTCTTGGGGGTGAGCTTCCCTTTCACACGTTTGGCTCGAGGTTCATCACTCTCGGGCGGCGCGCTGGCGGCGAGCACGTCGAGGTCGTCAGCGGTTAGTGCGCCCGTGCGTCGTAGGGGAATTTTCCTCAATGCTACGGTGGCGGCCGAACTGAGTGTTCGGGCATAGAGTGCGGCGCCCACTGTGGCAACGATCGAGCCGAGTGCGGCGCCGATAAGCGTCCCGGCAACGCCTAGAAAGGACCCCACCAAGGCAGAGGTCACCGCGGCCAAAGCCGAGCCAATAGTCTGGGTGCCACTGAGTCCGAGGAGCTGTTTCGGCTTGTCTTCATTAGCGGAGTCTGCAGGCATATTCACACGCATTTCAGTTCGGGGGATGTTACGAATAGATAACTTTACCTGCCTGCGGCCGGTTCCCGACTGAGGCCGCATTTATTTGAGATGCTTCTCACAGGCAAGAGCGGACGGGCCCGCGAGAGTGGCTCGACCGGCTGCTGTCCGCGGCGCTACCGTTGAAGTGATGTCTGGAATGGACAACGTTGACGGGTTGCTGGCCACAGCGCGGACGGCTTACGCCCGCGGCGACTGGCACGCCGCTTACCGGCAGCTCAGCCAGGCCCGGGAACTGTCGGAACTAGAGACGGGGGACTTGAGTCTCCTGGGCAGAGCCGCGTGGTGGCTCGGACACGTCAAGGAATCGCTAGAGGTTTCCGAGGACGTCTACCACCGCTTCCAGGACGACGGCGATGCACCAGACGCGGCCATGAAGGCCCTGCACCTGGGGCTGCTGTGGTTCATCCGTGGAGATGTGGTTATCGCGTCCGGTTGGGTGAGCCGTGCCCGGGGACTGCTGCAGGGGCTTCCAGAAGGTCCGGAACACGGCTATCTGCTCTACCTGGATGCTTGCCTCGCGCTTAGTCTCGCGGACCTTGGCCCGGCGAGGGAGACCGCGGCCAGGTTGCAGGATATGGGCCGGAGCCTGCGCGTCCCTGCACTTACATCCTTCGGTTTGGTGCTCGCCGGCCTGGCAGACCTGCGCAGCGGCAGCACCGCATCCGGCTTTGCCCAGCTGGACGAGGCAATGCTTCCGGTACTCGCCGGCCGGGTGCCGCCGGAATGGGCAGGAGAAATCTACTGCACGGTGATCCACGCGTGCCATGAGCTGGCCGACCTGCATCGGATGCGTGCCTGGACTGACGCCACCGAGCAGTGGGGCGAGCAGTTCGTGGGAGACGTGGTGTATGCCGGCATCTGCCGCATCCACCGGCTGCAGCTGCTGAGCGTCGAAGGCGGCTGGGACGCGGCGGAACATGCGATCGAGCAAAGTGCGGCGGAGCTCGTCGGCCGGAACAACTGGGTGGCGGGCGAGGCCTACTACCAGCTGGGCGAAATACGCCGGCTTCGCGGGGACAGCAGCCGCGCCGAGAAAGCTTACGCACGGGCACGGGAGTTGGGGACCGAACCGCAGCCGGGCGAGTCGCTGCTCCAACATGCCGCCGGCAAGAACGAGACGGCGTGGGCGGGCCTGTGTGCCGCGTTGGCCGGGCGGGACCGGCTGGCAGGTGCACGGCTGCTGGTGTCCGGCGTCGAGATCGCCCTAGCTCTCGGGCATTTAGATGAGGCCGAGCGGCTCTGTGCCCGGCTGGAGGAAACTGCAGCCGTGTTCAACACCGCCGGCTTCCGAGCATGGGCCGGGCAGGCCCGGGCCGCCATGCTGATCGCACAGTCGCGGCACGCCGAGGCGTTGCCCGTACTGCAGGCCGTCGTCCAGGAGTACCGAAGCCTGCACGCCCGTTACGACACCGCCAGGGCCTACGAACTGCTCGCCCAGGCGCACCGCGGGCTGGGACAGTCCAGCGTCGCCGCCGCGGATTCCGCGACCGCCCTGGCGATCTATCGCGAACTCGGTGCCCTGCCGGATGTCCGCAGGCTCGACGGCGGTCGACTCCCCGGCGGGCTGACCGAGCGCGAGGCCGACGTGCTGGCGTTCACAGCCGCGGGAGCCAGCAACAAGCAAACTGCCGAGGCCTTGTTCATCAGCCAAAAGACGGTCGGCAGGCACCTGGCGAACATCTTTGCCAAGATCGGCGTATCCTCGCGGACGGCCGCCGCAGCCTGGGCTCACGAACACGGCCTGCAGCCGCGCCGCTAGTTCCTGCTGCCTTCCGGTCGATGCGGGTGGCACCTGCCCGGACCGGCGTGTGCATGATTTGCCCCATAGGCTCCCAACAGAACGCATTGTTCGCCCGATGCCGGCTGCACGTGGAGATTCCTACGCTGGAATCAATCAGGCACAGACGCCTGTAGCAAAGGAAGGAACAACAATGACCATCGACTTAGAAGCATCATTGGCGGAGTTCGACGCCGAGGCCTCCAAGGTTTTTGCCGGTCGCTTCGTGGGCATCCTGAATGATGCCGCGATCGCCCTGCTGACAAGCGTTGGGCACCAGACAGGCCTGTTCGAGACGCTGGCAGGCTTGCCGGCCGCCACCAGCGAGCAGATAGCCGACGCCAGCGAACTCAACGAGCGCTATGTGCGCGAATGGCTGGGCGGAATGACCGCGGCCCGCGTGGTCCGCTACGACCCGGTGACCGGGAGGTACTGGCTGCCCCGCGAGCATGCTGCTGTCCTGACCAGCGCCGCGGGCCCGGACAACATGGCCATCCTGATGCAGCACATTTCCATGATGGGCGAAGTCGAACAGAAGATCATCGAGCGTTTCCGGCGCGGCAGCGGGCTCTCCTACGGGGACTACCCCCACTTCCACCGGAACATGGCCGAGACCAGCGCGGCGGTACACGACGCAGCACTGCTGGACGTGATCCTGCCATTGGTACCGGAACTGCCTGAACGGCTGAAGGCCGGGATCGACGTCGCCGACATCGGCTGTGGCAGCGGCCACGCGATCAACCTCATGGCCCAGGCTTTCCCCGCCAGCAGGTTCACTGGCTACGACTTCTCCGAGGGAGCCATCCGTACCGCCCGCGGCGAGGCGGAACGGTGGGGGCTGACGAACGTCAGCTTCGAGGTCGCTGACGTGACCGGTCTGAACGTCGAGGCCCGCTTCGACGCCGTGACGGCTTTCGACGCTATCCACGACCAGGCGCATCCGGCGGCGGTGCTGCACAACATCCACAGGGCGCTGCGGCCGAACGGGATCTTCCTGATGGTTGACATCAAGGCATCCAGCAGCGTGGAGGAGAATATCGAGCTCCCCTGGGGTAGCTACCTGTACGCGATCTCGACCTTCCACTGCATGAGCGTGTCGCTCGGACTCGACGGCGACGGGCTGGGCACCGTCTGGGGCGAACAGCTCGCGCTGTCGATGCTCGCCACCGCCGGCTTCGCGAACGTGGAGTGCAAGGACATCGAGTCGGATCCCTTCAACGCCTACTTCGTCGCCAGAAAGTAGCGCGCTGCCGCCAATCGAAGATCCGACGAGCCCCGCCCATGCCCTGAACTGGTGCCCGCCCTGGACGGGTGCCCCGGAAGTTGGACTGAGAATTCAGCTCTGACTCTCGGGGCGCGGTCCAATAGCCTGCGCGGGGCCTTCTTGTGGCCGGAGAGCCCAACGGAGAGCCTTGCTGGGCATACTCGCCGGCTCTGTCTCCCCGCTTGGCG
>JBKPJW010000044.1:0-3102 GCA_046730875.1 Actinomycetota bacterium
GCTTAATATCGCGCCCTAAAACCCCGCCGGGCCCGTCCCGTCTCTGCCCAAGGATGAACGCACTATGACCAACGCCTCCCGCCCCGCCGGTGAAGCCGGCCCCGAGGTGCCCCCGGGCGCCCCGGGGCGCCCCCGGCTGCCCCGGGACATCAAGGTGATGCTGGTTGCGGCCTTCCTGATCGCCATCGGTTTTGGCCTCGTCGCACCGGTCCTGCCCCAGTTCGCCACCACGTTCGACGTCGGCGCGACGGCCGCCGCCGTGATCGTGAGCATCTTCGCGTTCATGCGGCTCGTCTTCGCCCCGGCCGGCGGCGCCCTGATCGTGAAGCTGGGCGAACGGCCCGTCTACGTGGCGGGGCTGCTGATCGTGGCGGCCTCGACGGCGGCCTGCGCGTTCGCCCAGGATTACTGGCAGTTGCTGGTCTTCCGGGGCCTGGGCGGGGCAGGTTCGGTGATGTTCACCGTGGCGTCCATGGCGCTCGTGGTCCGGCTGGCGCCGCCGGAAAGCCGCGGCCGGGTCTCCGGGGCCTACGCCTCGGCGTTCCTGATCGGCAACGTCTGCGGCCCGATCGTCGGCGGGCTGCTCGCCAACTTCGGCCTGCGCGTGCCGTTCCTGGCCTACGCGGCCGCCCTGGTGCTGGCGGCCCTGGTGGTGCAGACCCAGCTCAGCCACGTCCCGACCGCCTCGCGGCAATCCGGCGGCACGGCCCCGGCGATGGAACTGAAGGACGCGCTGCAGGACAGCGCCTACCGGGCCGGCCTGTTTTCGAGTTTCGCCAACGGCTGGGCCACCTTCGGGGTCCGGATGGCCACCGTGCCGCTGTTTGCCGTCGCTGCGCTCGGCGCCGGTCCGGAATCGGCCGGCTGGGCGCTGGCCGTGTTTGCCGGCGGCAACGCGGTGGCGCTGACCTTTTCCGGCCGGCTGGCCGACACGCTGGGCCGCAAGCCGCTCCTGCTGGCCGGGCTGGCTGTCACCGGCACGGCCACGGCGGCCATCGGGTTCACCCACGAACTGCCCTGGTTCCTGCTCGCCTCCGCCTGCGCCGGGATCGGTTCCGGCCTGCTGGGACCGGCCCAGCAGGCCACCATCGCCGACGTGATCGGCAACGACCGCTCCGGCGGCCGTGTCCTGGCCGTCTTCCAGATGGCGTCCGACAGCGGCGCGATCGTCGGGCCTGTCGTGGCCGGGCTGCTGGCTGACCGGCTGGGCTACGGCTGGGCCTTCGGCGTCACGGGGGGCATGCTGCTGGTCGCCGCCGCAGCCTGGGTGCCGGCCCGGGAAACGTTCGTCAGGCACGCCGCGAGCCGCGCCTGACGGACCTCCCGGTCAGCGGCGGCCGCCGGGCTTGGCTAAGCTGGGGGCACGTGTCACAAACCTCCGGAGGTAATCCCCCATGGCCAGATTCGACTCTTCCCCCGGGAAAGCCGATAGCCCCGACCCCGTCGATCCCGCGTATGCGGGGAATCCAACGGGGAAAAGGAAGCGCGCACGATTTGTCGCCGGCGCCGGGATCGTCGCCGTCCTCGCCGCAACCGCGGTGCTGATTCCCCTGGCTCTCGGCAACCCGACGCCGGCCCCGCCGGCCGCTTCCACTTCCGCACCGGCGCCTTCCGCCACGGAGTCCGCCCCTGCCGAGGTGGGCCCCCCGGTCACCTATTACGAGCAGGCGGGCCCGCCTGCCGGATCGCCGCTGGAACAGGTTGAACCCCTCAAGGTCGACGTCTCCAGCGACCTCGTGGGCACCTCCTTGCAGAAGGGCCTGACGGGCATCTCCCTGGAGGCCACCGACCTGGCCGACCCGGACCTCAGCAGCGAGAACGCGTCGATGGTCAAGCTCCTCAAGGAGATCGACCAGCCGGTCCTGCGCTTTGGCGGCAACGCCGTGGACCGGCGCTTCTTCTGGACGTCCACCGGCGAGGCCGTCCCGTCCTCGTACAAGGGCGACAAGACGCACCCGGTCAAGGCCGTGGGCCCGGCAGACCTGGTCCGGCTGAAGACCCTGCTCGAAGCCGGCGATGCGACGGTCAGCCTCACCGTGGACCTGGGCCACTACAACCCGGCCCGCGCGGCGGACATGGTCAAGAACGCCAACGAAATCCTCGGTGAGCGGCTGCTGAGCATTACCGTAGGCAACGAGCCCAACGGCTTCGTCTTCAACGATGTCAAGACAGGCAGCGGCTACAGCCTGGAGCAGTACGTCCGGGAACTGAAGGATTACGCCAACGCCATCTACGCCGTGGCCCCCAACGTGCCCATCTCCGGCCCGGGCGCCTATGACCAGAAGTGGTGGCAGCCGTTCGTGGACGCGGAGATCCCGCAGAAGAAGATCCTGACGTTCCACAACTACCCGCTCTACAGCTGTGACGGCGCCGACCCCCAAGGCTCACCCACCATCGCCAACCTGATGAGCCAGCTGATGCACGACCGTGCCGCGGACTACCAGCAGGCGGCCCTGAAGGTCGGCCAGGCCGCCGGCCTGGAGACCTGGCTCCCGGAAACCGGGATCGCAGCCTGCCCCGGCTCGAACGAGACCTCGCGCACGCACGCCTCGGCCCTATGGGCGGCCGACTATGCGCTGAACGCGGCCCAGCTGGGCATCACCCGGATCGGCTTCCACAGCTCCCTGCTCACCTGCAAGGGCGGCCCGCCCCTGTCCGCCATCTGCAGCGGCGGCAAGTACCCGTTCGGCAACGGCCAGATGTCCGGCCGGGCCAACTTCTTCGGCATCTCCATGGTGGCCGAGCTCGAGGCCGGCAAGTTCATGAAACTGAACAGCTCCGGCGGCGGCCTGGCGTTCAGCTACGCTCTGCAGAACGCTGACGGCAGCACCAGTGTAGTGATCGTCAACGAAAACGATCCCGAAAAGGCCGCGCAGACCGATGTCACCCTGAACCTGCCGGGCAAGCCGGTGACAGGGACCATGACCCAGCTCAGCGGCCCCAGCTACTCAGCCGAGGACCAGACGGTCATCGACGGCGCCAAGACCGAGCCGACGCCCGTCGCCGGGCGCGCCACGGTGCCCGGCTTCGCGTACAAGTCCGGGACGCAGAACTTCAAGCTGACGGCCGGCACAGTGACGGTCCTGAACTTCAAGTACTAAA
>JBKPJW010000045.1:0-1766 GCA_046730875.1 Actinomycetota bacterium
GCCCCAGGGCGGTGCAGGAACGCAGGGCCTCGCGCACCACGGAGCGGCTGACGCCGTACTGCTGGGCGAGGGTGGCCTCGGAGCTCAACTTGGCGCCGACGCCAAGCTTGCCGGATTCGATTTCGGAGCGGAGGACATTGAAAACGGCTTCGGCGGCGCTGAGGCGAGCCAAAGGCTGTCCTGCTGTCCGGCTGTCTGACAGGTTCACGCTCTAAAATATGGCAGGGATCACACCGGGTGTCAATTGTGTGACGGCAGCGCGGCGGGTTTCCGGGCCGCTGCCGTAGTGTCCCGCGCCGGAGGGCCGGTTCTCGCTTAATACCTATGGGCCATTTAATTGAGGCGAGCTCTCCGCTGCGCCGTCGGTACGAACGTGCCGGAATGGCTCTATCCGGCCGCGCCTGCCCGCTCTACACTGGAAATGGACCAAAATCGGCACGTTCGTACCTATGAGTAGCGGCGCAGCTCGCGTGCATTTGGAGGGGAGGGAGCCATGGCGAACTCGTTTACTGACGAACTCGCCGGCGAGGTCCGTGCCCGGCGCGGCTCGCTCCGGCTGAGCCAGCGAGACCTGGCCGAACTGGCCGGAGTGTCCGAGCGCTTTGTCCGGTTCGTCGAGCAGGGCAAACGCACGGTGCAGCTGGACTCCCTGCTCGCGCTCCTCGACACGCTGGGGCTGGAGCTCCGCGTGCAGACCCGGACCAGCGCCGCTGCCAGGGCCCTCACGGGTCCGCCTTCCGACGGCGACGCGCGGACCCATCTTGAACTCGGGGCCGGCGCGGAACTGCAGGATGATCCGGAGGGCCGGCCATGAGGCACCGCATCGCCGATGTCTACAAGGCTGGAAGGCTGGCGGCGCGGCTGGAACGGCATGACGGCGGCACGAGGTTCAGCTACCTGCCGGCATATCTGGCGTCCGGCGGCCCCGCCGTCGCGAGCTCCCTGCCGCTCAGCGCCGACCCGGTGCTCTCGGCGGCGGGGGCTGCCCCGCCATATTTCACCGGGCTTCTCCCGGAGGGCCGCCGGCTGAACGCGCTGCGCCGCTCCGTCAAGACGAGCGTGGACGATGACCTGTCCCTGCTCATCGCGGCCGGCGCCAACCCGGTGGGTGATGTGCAAATCGTTGGCCATGGCGAGAAGCTGGATCCTGACGAGCACGCCGTCGAGCTTGACCCCGGGACGCCCGTGGATTTCGAGGCCCTGCTGGGGGACTCGGGGCTGATTGACCCGGTGGCGCTGGCGGGCGTGCAGGACAAATTGTCCGCAGGAATGATCTCCATGCCGGTGGCCAGCGCCGGCCGGCGGTACATCCTCAAACTCAACGCGCCCGAGTTCCCCCACGTCGTCGAAAACGAATACACGATGTTTCGCTACGCGGCGAGGCTGCGGATCCCCCTGAGCCGGGTCCAACTTCTTCGCGACGTCGCCGGACGGCCCGGGCTGCTGGTGGAGCGCTTCGATCGGGTGCCGGTCCCAAAAGTGTCACCCCAAGCGGTGCAGCGGCTCGCCGTCGAGGACGGGGCTCAGGTGCTGGGCCTGTATCCGGCGGACAAATACAACGTGGGATACGGGCAGGTGTGCCATGCGCTGGCGGAGTATTGCGCGGCTCCCCTGCCGGCTCTGCGGAACCTGGCCCTCCAGGCGGCGTTTGCCTGGCTGACGGGCAACGGGGACCTGCATGCCAAGAACGTGTCCATGGTGCAGCAGCCGGCGGGGGAGTGGTCCATCGCGCCGGTCTACGACATCCCCTCCACTGTGGTCTATGG
>JBKPJW010000046.1:0-2091 GCA_046730875.1 Actinomycetota bacterium
CCGCTGCCCTGCGGGCAGTGTATGGCCACCGCATCGGAACCGGAGCGGGAAGCTACGCGCAGGACATCGTGGTGATCAGCCCGCGCGAAGCCAAGGGTCTGGAATTCGACGGCGTCGTGGTGCTGGAGCCGACGGACATGCTCAACCACGAGCACGGCCGGGTGGGTGACCTGTATGTGGCCATGACCCGGCCCACACAGCGGCTTCGGCTTATCGCCGCGTCCGGAGTCCCGGAAGGCATCGAGGAGTAAGCCCGGTCCGGCTGCAGCAGGTAGCGGCCGGGCCGGCGTCACCGGCGCTGCGGATCTGTTGATCCTGCTACCTTAGATTCCGTGTCCCAGCTAAATAATCTCGATGCCCAACAGAACGACTCCAGCTTCGCCAATGTCTGGCAGGAGCTGAAATGGCGCGGCCTTGTCCACGTCTCCACGGATGAGGCCGAGCTGGAAAAGCTCCTCGCCGGCGACCCCGTGACGTATTACTGCGGCTTCGATCCGACCGCGCCGAGCCTGCACCTGGGCAACCTGGTCCAGCTGTTGCTCATGCGGCGGATCCAGCTGGCCGGCCACAAGCCCCTCGGACTGGTTGGCGGTTCCACGGGTCTGATCGGTGATCCGCGTCCGACGGCGGAACGCACCCTCAACACCAAGGACACCGTCTCGGAATGGGTCGGCTACCTGCAGGCCCAGGTCCGTCGCTTCCTGAGCTTCGAGGGCGACAACGCCGCCCGGATGGTCAACAACCTGGACTGGACGGCGCCCCTGAGCGCCATCGACTTCCTGCGGGACATCGGCAAGCACTTCCGGGTCGGCACCATGCTTCGCAAGGACGCCGTAGCATCCCGCCTTGGTTCCGAGGAAGGCATCAGCTACACGGAGTTCAGCTACCAGATCCTGCAGGGCATGGACTACCTGCAGTTGTTCCGCGATTACGGCTGCATGCTGCAGACCGGCGGCTCGGACCAGTGGGGCAACCTCACCAGCGGTACCGAGCTCATCCGCAAGGTTGAGGGCAAGCATGTCCACGCCCTCGGCACTCCGCTGATCACCAACTCCGACGGCACCAAGTTCGGCAAGAGCGAGGGCAATGCCATCTGGCTGGATCCGGCAATGTGCAGCCCGTACGCCTTCTACCAGTTCTGGCTCAACACGGCGGACGCCGACGTCGCGGCCCGCCTCAAAGTGTTCACGTTCCTGAGCCGGGCGGAAATCGAGGAACTGGAGCAGGCAGTGGCCGACAAGCCGTTCGCTCGCGCCGGCCAGCGGAAACTGGCTTACGAGGTCACCTCCCTCGTCCACGGCGTGGACGCCACGGAGAAGGTCATTGCGGCCTCGGCCGCGGTGTTCGGCGGCGGCGATCTGACGGTATTGGATGAATCGACACTGAAGGCGGCGACCTCGGAACTGCCGTCGACCACCGTCGACGCCGGTGCCCTGGGCATCATCGAACTCCTTGTCGCCTCCGGCCTGTCGGAGAGCAAGTCCGCGGCCCGCCGCACCGTCGGGGAAGGCGGGGCCTACGTCAACAACGCGAAAGTCTCCGATCCCGACGCCGTTGTCCCCGCCAGCCAGTTGCTGCACGGGCGCTACCTCCTCCTCCGCCGGGGTAAGAAGAACCTGGCTACGGTAGAAGTCGCCGGGGCCTGATCCGCTCCTGAAAAGCATCCCGCACGCTCCTTTCCGGCCGATTTGCAAGGCCGGGGAGGAGCGTGTATCGTTTTCTGAGTCGCCGCCGCTGAGCGGTGACCAACCCCCAACAAATGAGAAGCAATTCTTCATGCGCTAGGCGCAGATAATGAAAATTGCTTCAATTCTGCTGGGTGGATTCGCTCCACAGAGTGAAATTCGGATGAAAATCGTGAATTTGCAAAGTGGAAATGAATGAAATAAGCTGTAAACATCGCAGCGAAGAAAAACGAAATAAAGAATTCATGGAAATGAATTGTTTCGGGAAGTATTCGAATGTGTCTGTTGTTTGAGAACTCAATAGTGTGCCAAGTTTGTTGATACCAATTTTTTGTATTGAATTGGTTGATTGTGCCGGATCGTGCCGCCCCTGTGGTGTGGTCTGGTGTTTTTAGCTGGTTTCAAA
>JBKPJW010000047.1:0-3259 GCA_046730875.1 Actinomycetota bacterium
CCGACACCGAGGACGATGATGCCCGACCCGATGAAACGGCCCGCATCAGTGACCGGATACTGGTCGCCGTATCCAACGGTCGAGATCGTGACGATCGTGTACCAGATCGCGTCCGAGGCGCTCGTGATGTTGGCCCCTGGGGCGTTCTGCTCGACGCGGAGCATCGTGAGGCTTCCGAATTCCAGGACCAGAATGCCCATGAGCAGCAGTATGTACAGGGAACTGCCGGCCCGGTCTTTGATCAGCGCGCGCCGGATCGTGCTGACGCCGACCTCGCGGAGCAGGCGATACACCCGGATCAGCCGGAAGATACGCAGGACCTTGAATTGGGCGACAGGCACGCTTGCCAACAGGTCGGCCCAGCCGAAGTGCTTGAAGAAATAGGCACCCGCCGACGGGGCGGTGACGATCCGGTAGAGGAAGTCGGCGAGAAAGATCACGCTGAAAATGGCGTTCATCACGGTGAGCACGGTATCGAGCGCCGAGTCCTGCACGACGTACATGAGCATGAGATTGGCGATCGACAGGATCGAAAGAATTCCGATGAAGATCTCGTATCCGGTGCTCTTCAGTTCACTGCGTTCCTTGGTCATGTGAGGATTCTGGCATGTAGGCAGCTGCGCAGCCGACACTTTTTTCGTCACCTACCGAAAGGCATGCCTAGCCGCGGGAAATCTCGATCATGTCCTCCCGCGGCACAACCTTGATGCGTTCGCGCTCGATCCCGTTGACGGACTCCGCCGCCGTCCACTCGGCACCGAGGGCGAGTTCGTGGGCATCGAGTTTGATCCAGCCTTCCCACGTCGTGTACTCGATGCCCCGCTCTTCGAGGAGATCGATGATGGCCTGCGGGTCCGGGTTTTGCGCCGGCGGGAGGGTCAGCCGGTCCTCCAGCAGGAAGCCGATTGTCTCCAGCGCGTCGCCCTTGGTGTGGCCGATCAGCCCGACGGGCCCGCGCTTGATCCAGCCCGTGGCGTAGATCCCGGGAACGGGATTTCCCTCGGCGTCGAGCACGCGGCCGCCTTCGTTGGGGACAATGCCGCGGCGGGAATCGTATTCCAGCTCATCCAGCGCTGAACCGTGGTAGCCGATCGCCCGGTAGACGGCCTGGACCGGGTACTCCAGGATCTCGCCGGTGCCTTTGACGTTCCCGGTGCCGTCCAGCTGCATGCGTTCAAACTTGATGCCGGTGACCTTCCCGGGGTGGGCGGCGTCGTCATGGATTTCGACGGGGCTGTGCAGGAAGTGCAAATGCAGCCGGCGCGAGGACGGTTCCTCGGCCTCGGCATGCTCCTCGACCAGCCAGTTCGTCAGGGTGTTGACCATGGTCCGGATCTGGTTGTTGCTGCGGATGGCCTCGTCCGAGGCCTCGTCGAACTCGAAGTCCTCCGGGTACAGGACGATGTCCACGTCCTTGGCATGGCTGAGTTCGCGCAGCTCCAGCGGTGTGAACTTCACCTGGGCCGGGCCACGGCGGCCAAAGACATGGACGTCGGTGACCGGCGAGTCCTTCAGGGCCCGGTAGACGTTGTCCGGGATTTCGGTGACCAGGAGTTCATCGGCGTGCTTGACCAGCATGCGGGCAACGTCGAGGGCCACGTTGCCGTTGCCGATCACCGCGATTTCCTTGGCCTCCAGCGGCCAGTCCCGCGGCACATCAGGATGTCCGTCGTACCAGGAGACGAAGTCCGCCCCGCCGAAGGAACCGTCGAGGCCGATCCCGGGGATGTCCAGGTCCGCGTCTTTGATGGCTCCGGTGGAGAAGATGACGGCGTCGTAGAAGGCACGGAAGTCGTGCAGCGTCAGGTCCCGGCCGTACGTGACGTTGCCGAGGAACCGAATGTCGCCGCGGTCCAGGACCTTGTGCAGCGCATTGACGATTCCCTTGATCCGCGGATGGTCAGGCGCCACGCCGTAGCGGATAAGCCCGTAGGGGGCCGGGTATGCCTCGAAGAGGTCGATGCTGACCTCGAAGTTGCCGTCCTTGACCTCATTGGACTTCGTCAGGATGTCCGCGGCGTAAACACCGGCGGGACCGGCACCAACAATCGCGACGCGGAGCGGACGAGTGGATGTGGATTCGGCTGAGTTGGACACCGGGAGCCCTTCTGAGTCATAGGGACAGCGCCAGGAGATGCAGCGCACAGGCCCCTATTCTAAATGTCGCCGGGTCGCGTTTGCTCCGTTCGGCAGGAATAGGAGCCGCCCAAGTGGTGTTATTGGTCTTGTGTTCAAACCCGAAGGATCCTTCTCCGCCGCCCCGGCGAGCGCCCCGCGCGCCTCGTCAGCATCACCCGGTCCGGCACACCGGCCGGCGGCGGGACCGGCGCCGGTAGATAAGGAGTCGACGGCGGGGATCCTGTTCGGCATCGGCGCTTACGGGCTCTGGGGACTGCTGCCCCTGTACTTCTTTGTGCTGGCACCCGCCGGTGCGGTCGAAATCGTGGCCAACCGCGTCGTCTGGTCTCTCCTGTTCTGCGTCCTGCTGATCACCGTCACGCGGTCCTGGCGCGTGCTGGTGGCCGCGTTCCGGAACGCCACGGTGATCGGCCCGCTGTCCATCGCCGCAGGCCTCATCGCGGTGAACTGGCTGACGTATACCTACGGTGTCACCACCGGGCAGGCCGTCGAGGCCTCCCTGGGCTACTTCATCAACCCGCTGGTCTCGGTGCTGCTCGGGGTGTTCGTCCTGAAGGAGAAGTTGCGGCCGCTGCAGTGGGCCGCCGTCGCCATTGGCTTCATCGCCGTCGGGGTGCTGACTGTCTCCTACGGCAAGCTCCCCTGGATCGCGCTGACGCTCGCGCTGAGCTTCGGGCTGTACGGCTTCGTCAAGAAGCGTGTGGGCCCGCGGGCTGATGCGATCACCAGCCTCACCGTGGAGACCATCGTGCTGGCGCCGCTGGCCGGGGCCACCATGATCTTCCTCGCGGTCAGCGGCACTGCCAGCCTGACCTCCAACGGCGCCGGGCACTTTTGGCTACTGGCGGCATCGGGCGTTATTACCGCTGTGCCGCTGCTCTTCTTCGGGGCCTCCGCCCGCCGGCTGCCGATGACCACGATCGGCCTGCTGCAGTACTTCGCACCCGTCCTGCAGTTCATTGTGGCGCTCGTCGTGTTCAAGGAAACCATGACCACTGACCGCTGGATCGGTTTCAGCGTCGTCTGGCTGGCACTGTTGCTGCTGACTATTGACATGTTGCGGACTGCGCGGAAGAACTCCGTGAGCCGGAAACTGGCCCGCGCCGCAGCCTAAGCCCGC
>JBKPJW010000048.1:0-4202 GCA_046730875.1 Actinomycetota bacterium
GCCCCGCACCTTGCGAAAGGTGCGGGGCCGCCGTCGTCGTGATGTGTCCCGGTGTCAGCCTGGGCCGCCGGGTCTTAGGCCCCTATGCCGCATCGGAGGAGGCTCCTAGGCTTGCCGCATCCATCAGCCGGGCCAACCGCGGGACTGGAAAGGGCGCCGGGGTGTTCCAAGCAGGTGTCACTGTGCCCCAGCCTGCTCGCAGCCAGCGAGATTTTGGGAGTTTCTTCATGCTAGTCAGCGACGACATCCATGCCTTGTCCACGGCTGTCAGCGGCATCGTGGCCGTTCCGGACAGTCCAGAATTCGCCGAGGAGACGTTTGCGTTCAACGCCGCCATCGTCCACCGGCCCGACGTCGTCCTTGGTGCCGCAGACGCGCAGGACGTCGCTGCCGGGGTGAAATGGGCGGCAGCGCGCCGGCTGCCGGTATCCGTCCAGTCCACCGGCCACGGTGCCAATTCGGCCGTTGACGGGGGCCTGCTCATCAACACGCGGCGCCTGCAGGAGCTGCAGGTCGACCCGGTGGAACGGACGGCCCGGGTGGGCGCCGGAGTGAAGTGGCGCAGTGTCCTGCAAGCAAGCGTGCCCCACGGGTTGATCGGACTGCACGGGTCCAGCACCGACGTCGGCGTCGTCGGGTACACGGTCGGCGGCGGGCTGCCCGTACTGGGACGCGCCCACGGTTTCGCGGCGGAGCACGTCCGCAGCATGGAGGTGGTTACCGCCGACGGCGCACTGCGCCGGATCGACGCCGAGGCCGAAGCCGAGCTGTTCGCGCTGATGTGCGGAGGCAAGGGCAACTTCGGGATCGTCACCGCGCTCGAGTTCAACCTCTTTCCGCTCGGGGACTTCTACGGCGGAGGGATCATTTACCCCGGGGTGGACGCGGCGCCAGTCCTGACCGCATTCCGCCAATGGCTTCCCACGCTGCCTGACCATGCCTCGCCGTCAATCTCCCTGCTCCGCCTTCCGGACATGGAGTTCGTCCCCCCGCCCCTGCGGGGCCAGTTCGTGGTCCACCTGCGCTTCGCCTTCCTCGGGAACCGCGAGGACGGCGACGCGCTGCTTGCTCCCATGCGCGCAGTCTCGACCCCCTTGATGGACACGGCCGGACCCATGAGCTACCTGGACGTCGACCAGATCCACATGGACCCGGCGGATCCGCTCCCCTACACGGAGGGCGGCGCGCTGCTGAAGGATTTTGGTGAGGAGGCCGCGGCGGACCTGCTCAGGTTGGCCGGGGACGGGACGGACTGCCCCCTGCTCTTGGTCGAGATCCGGGCCCTGGGCGGGGCGCTGTCCCGCGGCGGAGTCCTGCCGGATGCCGTGTCCGGACGCGATGCGGCGTTTCTGCTGTTCCTTATCGGGTTCAGGGTGCCGGAAGTGGTGGAGCCAGTCACCGCATCCATCAGAGCCATCCTCGCTGCGATGGCACCCTATTCAACCGGTTACACGCTGGTGAACTTCCACGGTGAGCCCGGCGACGAGGCCGACCGGGCCAGGGCATGGTCGCCGGCGGTCTACGAGCGGATGAGGGCCGCGAAGTCCACGTACGACCCCGGTAACCTGCTGCGCTTCGGCCACGTGATCACCGGGGCGCCCGCCTCCTGACCTCCGGGCGGCCGAACTCCCATCGAATGTCCCCACCGGTTCCCTAGATCTCACAAATTCGGCCAGGGCACCCTGCCGGCGAGTGCTCCGCAACGGCCCTTTTGACCCCTCAAAAGGGCCGTGGCGGAGCAGCCGCTGAGTACCTTTAGCTGGCGAGCCAGATATCCGGGCCGAAGACCTCGTAGTGGATTTTCGTTGCCGGGATGCCGGCGTTGATGGCCTCGTTGCGGATGCTCTTCATGAACGGCAGCGGCCCGCAGAGGTACAGCGAGGCGTTGGCCGGCAGGTCCACTTCGCGCAGGGACATAAAGCCCTCCCTGGTTCCCTCGACCGGCTGCTCGAGCCAGAGCTGGAGGTCGGCACCGTCGAGGCGTTCGACGTCGTCCGTCATCTGGGAGCGCAGCGCCCAGGACTCCAGAGTGCTTTCCGCGTGCAGGACCAGGACCTGGCGGTCCGAGCCGGACTCGGCGAGGGATCGCAGGATGGACGCCGTGGGGGTGCAGCCGATGCCGGCCGAGGCCAGGACCACGGGACCGTCGCCCTCCTTGAGCGTGATCTCGCCGTAGGGGTTGGAGATCTCGAGGATGTCGCCCACCCGGACGGTGCTGTGCAGGACGGGGGAGACCTCGCCGCCGTCGTCCTTCTTGGTGGTGAAGCTGCGGCTCGTGCCGGCGTCGCCGGAGAGCGAGTACTGGCGGACCTGGCGCAGTCCGTCCGGGAGGGTGACCTTGACGCTGACGTACTGGCCGGGCAGGGCGGGGGTGATGGGGGTGTCGTCGGCCGGTTCCAGGGTGAAGGTTATTGAGCCGGTGCCGGCCGGGGTCTTGGCGGCGACCTTCCAGGGGCTCCACATCGTGCCGTTGGCCTGGGCGGCGTAGAGGCCCTTTTCGAGCTTGATCAGGGCGTCCGCCATGAGCCAGTAAACCTCGGTCCAGGCTTCGGCGATTTCCGGGGTGATGACCTCGGCCAGGTCCTCGGCGATCGCGGCGAAGAGGTGTTCGTAGACCACCTGGTACTGCGGTTCGGTGATGCCGAGGGAGGCGTGGCGGTGCGCGATCCGGGACAGCACGGTCTCCGGCAGCGTGCCCGGGTTGTTCACCAGGTGGGTGGCGAAAGCGGCGATGCTTCCGGCCAGGGCCTGCTGCTGGTTGCCATTGCGCTGGTTCGAGCGGCTGAAGAGCCCGTCCAGCAGTTCCGGGTGGGCGGCGAAGAGCCGGGCGTAGAACTTGGGGGTGATCGCTCCGATCCGGGAACCGACCAGCGGCAGGGTGGCTTCGATGACCGGGAAGGACTTGTCCGAGAGCATGCTGACTCCTGAGGTAGTGGCCCGGGTCTTCAACCGGACCGCGATGCAAATACTCGTATTCAAAATGCGTGTATTTACATCTCTTTTCTACAGGTTGTAGAAAAGAGTGGCAAATCGGCGGGGGTGGGGTGCCGCCTGGTGTGGTGAGGGGGCCCGCCTGGGGTCAGGACGAAATCCCGAAACCTACAGGTCCGGGCGTAGTCCGATCGCGCTGAAGACGGGTGCCATCTGCCGGGGCGTCGGCAGCGAGGCAATGACAATCCCGTCGAGTTCGCGGTAAAAGGCCTCGCGCGCCCGGGCAAGTCCGGCCCGGAGGCGGCATTCGGTGATGAGCGGGCACGTCCCGGCCGCGGCGACGCAGTCGGCCGGGTCCCGACGGGTGTCCAGCAGCCGCAGCAACTGGCCAACCGTTGCGCTCCGGCCGGCGGCGCTCAGCCGGGACCCCCCGTTCCGGCCGCGTTCGACGTCGATCATGCCCAGTTCGCGCAGCTTCGCCATGGCCTTGCTGACGTGGTTATAGGGTGTGCCGACGGCGTCGGCAATGCTCTGGGTGGTCAGGAGCCCGCCGGCGGGAGCGGCCGCGAGCACCATCACGGCGCGAAGGCTCACGTCGGCGAACGCATTGATCTTCATATCCCCAGCTTACGGGCGGTCTAGTCCACCCAGACGGCGGGCTCGTTGGAATCGGCTGCAAGCTGGCCGAATTCGAGTTCGTGTGTCCCGGGGTTGGCTGCGTAGGGCAGGACCGCGGCGAACAGGGAGCCGTCCTGGTGCTCGGCGGCGACGTGGACGGCGTCCGAGTCCTCCTCCAACAGCGTGATGTCACAGACCACCGCGGCGGCCCGGAACTCGTCCCGGTGCTGCCGGAGCAGCTCGTGGAGGTCCCGGATCATGGTGTCCGCGTCGAAGTGGGCGTCAGACCCCTCGCTGGCGTCAGCCGGGGTCACGGCAATGAGCCTGACTTCGCCGTCGTTCTGCACCACCAGGGCGAAGGGCAGGAAGCCGCCGTTGCGCTCCAACTGCTCCTGCGCGGCCCCGACGCCGGTGCCGAGCAGGTTCTCCAGGTCCGTGGCGCTGGCATCCGGCACGGAATCACGCCAGGAACCGGTGCTTGAGGATTCTTCGGGATGGGCGGCCACGGCTAGCCCCGGACCAGCGCCAGGACACGGTCGCGGACGCGTTCCATCGTGGCGGCGTCCGTGGCTTCGACGTTGAGGCGCAGGAACGGCTCGGTGTTGGACGGGCGCAGGTTGAACCAGTAGCTGCCGTCGGCGGCGATGAACGTG
>JBKPJW010000049.1:0-6352 GCA_046730875.1 Actinomycetota bacterium
CGGGGGGATTTGAACCCCCGGTGGAGTTGTGCCCCACACTTCATTAGCAGTGAAGCCCATTCGGCCGCTCTGGCACGTCTCCAATTGCTATTAACTAGCCAACCAAGGATACGCAGAAGGTGCCACGCAGTGCAAAACGACCGCTCCCGCCGTCACGAGGTGCGGGACTATGCCTCCCGGCCGGCGAGGGCGCGCCACAGGAAGTGCTGGCTGCGGCTCTGCAGTGCGGCCGCCTGTCGGTTGTCCGACGCGCCGGCATGACCGCCCTCGAGCGCCTCATGGAACCAGACGTTCGGGATGCCCATGGCCTGCATGCGGGCCGCCATCTTTCGGGCCTGGACCGGCCCCACGCGGTCGTCCGAGGTGGCCGTCCAGATAAACGTCTCCGGGTAGTCCACGCCGTCCCTGAGGAGGTGGTACGGGGAGAATGTCTTGAGGTACTCCCACTGCTCCGGGACGTCGGGGTCGCCGTACTCACCGATCCAGGAATAGCCCGCGGAGAGCTTGGTGTACCGGCGCATGTCCAGGAGCGGGACCCCGCAGGACACGGCGCCGAACAGCTCCGGGTACTGCGTGACCATGTTGCCCACCAGCAGTCCGCCGTTGGACCCGCCCACGCAGCCGAGCCGCTCCCTGGACGTGACACCGCGGGCGATCAGGTCCTTCGCCACGGCGGCGAAGTCCTCGTAGGCGCGATGGCGGTTGCCCTGCAACGCGGCGCGGTGCCAGGACGGACCGTACTCGCCGCCGCCGCGGATGTTCGCCACCACGTAAACGCCGCCGCGGCGGTGCGGGGCCTCCCCGTCGGCGCCTCCTGACTCCGCGGTGCGCCGCTCCAGCCACGCCCGGCCGATCGCGCCGCTGTACGCCGGGGTCCGCGAAATCTCGAAGCCTCCATAGCCGGACAGCTGGGTCGGGTTCTGGCCGTCCAGGACCAGGTCCCTCGCGGCCACCTGGAAGTACGGAACCTTCGTCCCGTCGGCGGATACCGCGAAGTGCTGCTGGACTTCGTAGTCGGCCTCGTTGAAGAACGACGGCGACGTCCGGATCACCTCGTGCGTGCTGCTCACGCGGGCGCCAGCCCCGGAGTCACCGTTGCGTGCAAGTGTTCCCCGGGTCAGGGTGGTGGGGGTCGTGAAGCCGGTGGCCACGAGCCAGAAGTCGTTCCCTGCGCCCGGCGCCTCACCCTCGGACACCGGGGCGGCGACGCCGGTACCGTCATCGTCCGTGCCTTCGGCGTCGTCTTCATCATCCACCGCGAAGGCGTTCACGTCGTGCAGCGGAGGGCAGGCGTCCAGCACGGTGGTCTCCCATGCGGAGCCCGCACCGGGGCGGCGCGGATCCAGGACGTGGATTTCCGAGGACACGTCGCGGAGCAGGTTCAGCAGCAGGAAGTCCCGCGTCCAGCTCCAGGACTGCAGCGAGGTGTGCGGATCGGGGGTGAAGAGCACGGCCAGGTCCCGGGAGCCGGCCAGGAAGTCCTCGAAGCCGGCCGCGAGGAGGGATCCTGCGGGGAAAGTGGTGCCGTTGACGGTCCAGTCGCGCTGCGGCCGGAAGAGCAGCCATTCGCGGTGCGAGCTCAGGTTCACGTCGGCGGGCACGTCGATCTGCACCCACTGGCCATCGCGCAGCACGGAGGTGTTCTTCTCGAAAAAGCTGATCCAGTCCACGGCAAACGTGCGTTCGAAGCCGGGCGTGGAATCGTGCGCCACGATCGCCATCATGTGGTCCTCGGGGATGTCGAAGAGCAGCTCAGCCTGCGCCAGGGCTTCGCCGCGGCGCAGCTTCACCCCGGTCCGGGCATAGGACGAGGTGGTCCGCGGCAGGTCCTCTGCGGTGGTGGCGACCAGCAGGGTGTCCGCGTCCAGCCAGGAGGCGTTGCCCTTGCCGGTAGGGAGGTCGAACCCGCCGTCGGCCGGGTCCACAAAGCCGCGCGCCTCGACGTCGAACTCCCGGTGGCGGTTCGCGTCCCCGCCGTCGGGGGAGAAGGCCAGCAGGGCCCGGCGGTGGGGTTCGCCCGGGGCCGGGCGGAGAAAGTTGGCGCCGTGGAAGACCCAGTCCTGGCCTTCGGCGGCGGCGAGGGCGTCGACGTCCAGGAGCACGTCCCAAGCGGGGGCGCCGGCCCGGTAGGTGTCCCAGCTGGTCCGCCGCCACAGGCCCTTGGGGTTGTCCCGGTCCTTCCAGAAGTTGTAGTACCACTCGCCGTGTTTGCCCACCATGGGGATCCGGTCGGTGGAGTCGAGGACCTCCAGGATCCTGTCTTCCAGCTCTGCGTAGTCGGCGTCCTCGAGAAGTTCTTCGGTGCGGGCGTTCTGCTCACGGACCCACGCCAGCTGCTCCGGACCGTAGATGTCCTCCAGCCAGATGTTCTCGTCGACGGGTTCGGGTGCGGTTCCTGCAGCCGGGAGGGCGCCGGCGGCGCGGCCGGACGCGGAGGAGGAATCAGCTTCAGTGGTGGTCATCTTTCCATCCAAGAACATCGGTGCGGCGGTGGCAACTCTGCCGGCCGGTCAAGGCCGCGGCCGGGTTGCCGATACGCTGGATGCCGTGGGCATATCGCGAAGCATCCGGACGGCAGTGATAGGCGCCGGTCCCCGGGGCACGAGCGTGCTGGAACGGCTCCTCGCCAACTGGGCCGCCGCCGGTCCCGCGGGAACCCTGCACATCGACGTGATCGACCCCTACCCGGCCGGCCCGGGGCACGTCTGGCAGCCAGGACAGTCGCGGCTGTACCTGATGAACACGCAGTCCTTCTATCCCACGGTGATCCCCCAGGACCCGGCGCTCGCCGCGCCCCTGGCCGGGAACACGTTCGACCACTGGCGCGAAGTCCAGCAACGCCACCCGCACCCCTCACTCACTGACGAGGAACGCGCAGAGGTGTCCGGGCTCGGTGCGACGGACTTTCCCAGCCGGGCCCTGTACGGCCGTTACCTGCGGTCAACACTTGAAGAGCTGCTCACCCGGCTGCCGGCGGGGGTCACCGTGGACTTCCGCCCGGCGACCGCGACCTCGGTCCGCCACGCGCCCGCGCGGCCGCAAGCCCCGGCCGCCGCGCCGGCGGTATTGGCCGCGCAGGCGGAGACTGCCGCGCCGGCGAAGTCTGCTGCGCTGGAGGAAGCGCCGGTGCGGTTCGACGTCGTACTCGACGACGGCGCGGTACTTACCGTCGATTCCGTAGTGCTGGCCCTGGGCCACCTCGACGCGCGGTTGAACGGTGAGCAACGGGAGCTGCTCTCCGCAGCGGAGGAACTCGGGCTCCTGTACGTGCCGCCGGCGGCGCCCGCCGACGTCGACTGGTCCCAGGTGCCGGCCGGTAAGCCCGTCCTGGTGCGCGGCATGGGCCTGAACTTCTTTGACGTGATGGGACAGCTGACGGAAGGGCGGGGCGGCCGGTTCGTCGCCGCGGAAGCCAAAGGTGAACTGACGTATCTGCCATCCGGCCGCGAACCGCTCATCATTGCCGCCTCACGCCGCGGAACTCCGTACCGGGCCAAGGCGACCCTCGACGGCTACTACCCGGCGGCGGTCCAGCTGCGGTACTGCACCGAGGACGCGATCGCGAAGTTCGCCGAAACCGGCATCCGGCCCTCATTCGACTACGACCTGTGGCCGCTCCTGCACCGGGATGCAATCTGGGCCTACTACTCGACGCTCGCGCGCTCGCAGCCCGATGCCATCCTGACTGATCCGGCCGAGTTCCTGCGGGCACTGGAAGAGTCCCTGCGGCCGCACGCGCATTCAACCGGCAAATGGGAACACGCCGCGGAATCGGTGATTGCCGTGCATATCCGGGAAGCCCACCGCCTGAACCTGCTCGGCCTCGCGGCGCCGCTGGCCGGGCGCTCGTTCGGCTCCCGGGCGGAACTGGACGCCGCCGTCGTCGATTATCTGCTCGACGACGCACGGCGCTCGGCCCGCGGCGAGGACGACCCCGTGAAGATGGCGATCGGCGCCCTGCACCACGGCAGGGCAGTGCTCAAGACCGCCGTGGCCGACAGCGGCATCACGGATGAATCCTGGGTCGCCGGCCTCCGCGGCTGGTTCGAGTCGTTCGTGGAAGGCCTGGCCAGCGGACCGCCGGCTCTCCGCGCTGCGCAGCTCGCGGCACTGGCGCGGGCCGGGATCGTTCGCTTCGTCGGCCCGGACCCCAAATTCAGTGTGGATCATAGGGCAGGGACGTTCACTGCGATCTCACCCTGGGTGGGTGGCGGGACCGAGGAAAGCCTCGAGGAAGCGGAGGAACGCAGCGGCATGTCCGGTGCCGGAACGGATCGGGCCGCTGCGGGAGTTGCGGGAACGGGCGCTGTCGGCGCCGGGAGCGCCGTGTCCGCGACTGCGATGATCGAGGCGCTGGCGCCGGCCAACCGGGTGGCCGCCAACGCCTCACCCCTGCTGGAACAGCTGCTCGCCGAGGGTCTCGTGCGGCCCCGCCACATGATGAGCGTGGAGGGAACCCCCGTGCAGACCTCCGGGCTGGACGTCGTCCCGCATCCGTACCGGCCGCTGGGGGCCAACGGGTCCGTGACAGCCGGGCTCTATGTGCTGGGGCTTCAGCTTTCCGCCACGCAATGGGGCACGGCCATCGCTGCCGAGGCCCAGCCGAAGTCCGGTCCCGTCTATCGCAGCGGCCAGCGCACGCTGCGTGACGCCGACGAGATCGCCCGGGACATCCTGGCCTGCTAGCACGCACCCGCCGCCCCGAAAAAACCGCCCCGCCGCCCCGACAAAAAATGGGCATGTGCCGTGGTTTGTGGCCCCAGGAATGGACATGCCCTCCCCTCAGGCTGAGCGACGGACTCTAGGTGCTTATGTCCATTGCTGCAGCCCGGGGGAGGGCATGCCCACTGGTGCGGGACTACGGAAGCCGGGCTAAGGCGTCAGCCCTTGAGGCACTTCCGGTAGGCTGCCATGGCCGTTCCGTAGTTCACCTGGCCCACTACGTCCGAGGGCCGCGAGGGCTTGACCGGAGGCGGGCACTTCGGCGGGACGGGGACGCTGGCTGCGATCAACACATCCGCTTTGACCACGGTGCCGGATTCGACGGCGGTGAGCACCAGGGTGCCCGTGCCGGCGGCGGCGCCTGCAGGGACCTTCACGTTCACGGTCGCGGCGCCGGCGGAAACCGCGGCCGTGCCCAGGGACGTCACGGTACCCGCGGCGTCCGTGAACTCGACGCGCAGCGTGGCATTCACCGGGCTGCCCAGCGAGGTGAGGTCCAGCTTCGAAACCGCCAGGGCGATGGGGTCGCCGCTCGTGACCGCGTCCGCCGTCGTGTTCACAACGGCCACGGAGCGGCGTGCGAAGTCGGGCGAGACCGGGTTGTGGGTCTGCAGGTACTTGATCCATGCATCGCGATCCACCAGACCGGAGTCCTTGGCGCCGGCCCCTTCCGTGAAGATGCGGAAGTTGTCGCCGCCGGTGGCCAGGAAGTTGAACGTTCCAATCCGGTACGACTTCGCCGGGTCGATCAGTACACCGTTGACCCGGATCGAGGTGATGCGGTCCCCGGCGGCGCGGGCGGTGTCGTAGGTGTAGTTGACGTTCCTGGACAGGCCCAGCTGCTGGTAGGCGCGGCTGGGAACCGAGCCGTCCGCGTTGGTCTGCCACTGCTGCTCCAGCAGGGTCTTGAACTGGGCGCCGGTGAGGGACGTGGTCCACAAGTTGTTCACGAACGGCAGCACCGCATTGGCCTCCGCGTACGTGACGGTGCCGTCGGGTGCGTAGTACAGCTCGTTGCGCAGCCCGCCCGGATTGACGACGCCGATCTCGGCGGCGCCGAGTTCCGGCGCCTTGAGCGCGTCCACCAGGGAGTCCGCCACCAGGTTGCCGAGGGTTGACTCGCTGGCCCGGTCATCGCGCACAGCAGGGGAGCCACCGAACGCCGTCGTGATGTCCGCGGTGACCTTGCCGACAGGCTGGTTGCCGACCACCGCGGCATCGGCGAGGGCCTTGTCCACGATGGCCTTGACGGCGGCGACTCGCGGGTACTGCGCCACAAGGTCGGCCGCCGGCTGATCGGCGCTGGTGGTGCGCTGGACGTTTCCGGCCTTGTAGCCGGTCACGGTCATCGTCCTGGTGTCGACTGTCAGCTGGATCTGGCCGATGAACTCGCCGTAGTTTCCGGTCTGGACGATCGGGCGGGTCTTGCCGGTGGGCTGGCCCGCCGAATCCAGGACCGGCGCGTCCCAGGAGTACTGCTTGTGGGTGTGGCCGTTGAAGATCGCGGCGACATCCGGCGTGACCTTCTGGACCATCTTGGCGAAGGGCCCGCCGGCGGCGACTTCCTGCTCCAGGGTGGCGCCGTCGGGGGTGCCCGACCCGGCGCCGTCGTGGTTTTCCACAATGATGA
>JBKPJW010000050.1:0-5190 GCA_046730875.1 Actinomycetota bacterium
GCATCGACGGCTTCGGCATCTGCTGCCTCGGCGTCTTCTTCTGTAGCTACTTCTTCCGTGGCTTCGGCCTCGTCAGTGACGTCGGAATCGGGCGCAGCAGACACAGCCTCGGACTCTTCCGCGGCTTCCACCGCGGCGCCCTGGCTCTTATCCAGCTCAGTCTCAGTTACCTCGAGCTCCTGCTCAGACACTTGGTCTCCTGCTTCCTCATTGCCTAACATGCCTATTTAAATGACTCAATTCCGCACACTCCGTGGAATCTCCGGTTTCCCGGGCATCCACGCAGTCTGCGGACCGGTCGCCTTAGCTGTCCGTGGGGCCGCTGCCGCCGAAGACCCAGCCGACCGCGGTCCCGAAGGCCAAGTCCAGCAGGGTGACGATCACCATCATGATGGTCACGAACACCAGCACGACGAGCGTGTAGTTGATCAGTTCTTTACGGGTCGGTGCGACGACCTTCTTCAGTTCGCCAATGACCTGGCGGATGAAGATCGCGATGCGAGCGAAGAAGCCGGGCTTGGCGGCATTCTTGGCGGGGCGGCCTTTGGAGCTGCTGGCAGCCGTTTCGGTCACCTGGTCCTCACTCATCCTCGCAATGATCGGATACCCGGCTCTGAACTGAACCATGGTTGCTGCGCTGGTTCCGAATAATCCGGAACAGCATGCGCAGGGCAGACAGGACTCGAACCTGCAACCTGCGGTTTTGGAGACCGCTGCGCTACCAATTGCGCCACTACCCTTCGGGGCGAAAAACCACTCCGACCGACGCGTTCCGCAGGTTCCCCTGAGGCGCAGGCCATCATCGTGTTTTCAACACCGGAGAACCAGTCTACGCAACAACTGCGCTTACGTCGAACCGGCCCTCTTCAGACCCCCTGCGCACCTGCGAAAACGATACTGACAGCTGTCAGTCACATTTCCACTCCGGCGCCCCGGGGGATCCGGTGAACAGCATAGAGTAGATTCCGTCGAAACCCACATCCAGCCTTCCAGCTGCAAGCGAAGAACGGACCCGCCCATGTCTGCTGCCCGCATTTCCCAGCGCATTTCCGCCATAGCCGAATCCGCCACTCTGGCCGTCGATGCCAAGGCGAAGGCGCTGAAGGCAGCCGGCCGGCCCGTCATTGGCTTCGGCGCCGGCGAGCCCGACTTCCCGACCCCCGGCTACATCGTGCAGGCCGCCATCGAGGCCGCCAGCCAGCCGAAGTACCACCGCTACTCCCCCGCCGGCGGGCTCCCCGAGCTGAAGCAGGCCATCGCCGAAAAGACCTTCCGGGATTCCGGGTACAAGGCCGAGGCATCCCAGGTGCTGGTGACCAACGGCGGCAAGCAGGCCGTCTACAACACCTTCGCCACCCTCCTGGATCCGGGCGACGAGGTCATTGTTCCCACGCCGTTCTGGACCACGTACCCCGAGGCCATCCGGCTGGCCGGCGGCGTGCCGGTGGAGGTCTTCGCAGGCCCGGAGCAGGGCTACCTGGTCACAGTGGACCAGCTGGAAGCGGCCCTCACGGACCGCACCAAGATCCTCCTCTTCGTCTCCCCCTCCAACCCCACCGGTGCCGTGTACTCGCCGGAACAGGTCGAGGCGATTGGCCAGTGGGCAGCGTCCAAGGGCCTGTGGGTTGTCACCGATGAGATCTACGAACACCTGACCTACGACGGCGTGCCGTTCACCTCGATCGCCACCGCAGTCCCCGAACTGGGCGACAAGGTGGTCATCCTCAACGGCGTCGCCAAGACCTACGCCATGACCGGCTGGCGCGTGGGCTGGATGATCGGCCCGGCGGACGTCATCAAGGCCGCCACGAACCTGCAGTCGCACGCGACGTCGAACGTGTCCAACATCCCGCAGGTCGCGGCCCTGGCTGCAGTGTCCGGCCCGCTGACCGCCGTCGACGAAATGAAGGTGGCGTTCGATCGCCGCCGCAAGGCGATCGTCGCGGGCCTGAACGCCATTGAGGGCGTGGACTGCCCGACGCCGAAGGGCGCGTTCTACGTGTACGCGGACGTCCGCGCGCTGCTGGGCAAGGAGTTCCCGTCGGCCAAGGGTCCGGTGCGGCCGGCCACCCCTGCCGAACTCGCGACCCTGATCCTGGACGAGGTGGAGGTGGCGGTGGTACCCGGCGAGGCCTTCGGCCCCTCCGGCTACCTGCGACTGTCCTATGCGCTGGGCGACGACGACCTCGCCACGGGTGTCAGCCGCCTGCAGGACTTCCTCGGCAAAGCCAAATAGGCTCCTCCCGCCCCCCGATGCGCTATCACTTAGGGGCCTTATTGCCGCGGCAAAAGGACTCTGAGTGATAGCGCATCATTTGGTTTAGAGGAGGCGGCGTTCCGCGGCCCAGCGGGTCAGCTCGTGGCGGCTGGAGAGCTGGAGCTTGCGCAGCACCGCCGAGACGTGGGTTTCGACCGTCTTGATCGAGATAAACAATTCCTTGGCCACCTCCTTGTAGCTGTAGCCGCGGGCGATCAGGCGCATCACTTCGAGCTCCCGGGCCGAGAGCTTGTCCAGTTCGTCGTCGGCGATGTCCGCGGGAGCCGTGCCGAACGCGTCCAGGACAAAGCCCGCCAGCCGGGGCGAGAAGACGGCGTCGCCGCCGGCCACGCGGCGGACCGCGCCGCTGATCTCCGCCCCGGAAATCGTCTTGGTGACATAGCCGCGCGCTCCGGCCCGGATCACGGACACCACGTCTTCCGCCGCATCGGAGACGCTCAGCGCCAGGAACCGTGTGGTACCCAGCAGTGCCGCCGAACCGGCCAGCACCTCGCGTCCGCCGCCGCCCCGGCCGCCGGGGAGGTGGACGTCCAGCAGCACGACGTCGGGCCGCCGGGCAGCGATGACGGCGATTGCCTCCTCCACGGTGCCGGCCTCTCCCTCGACGGCGATGTCCGGGTCCAGGTCCGCCTTCAACCCGGAGCGGAAGATGGCGTGGTCATCCACGATGACCACCCGGATCCGGGCCGGGTTTCCTTGAACTGATTGTCCTGGTGCTGGTTGTCCTGGTGCTGGGCTGGTCATGGTTTGGCCTCTCCGTCGGTGTTGTTCGCGGCAGCCCCGGCGGATGCGGCGGTGAGGGGCAGCCGGAGCCGGACTTCGGTGCCGTCCGGGCTGCTGATGATGGCGGCGGTGCCGCCGTGGCGGGTCATCCGACCGATGATCGATTCGCGCACACCGAGCCGGTCCGGGGGAACCGAATCCGGATCGAAGCCCGGGCCGCGGTCCTTGACGAAAACCTCTGCGGCGGCGTCGGTGACTTCGAGGTAGACGGACACGGCGCCGCCTCCGTGCCGGGCGGCGTTCAGCATGGCTTCGCGGGCCGCCTGGACGAGGGCCTCGTGTCTCTGGGTCATGGCGCAGTCCCCCACGCTGACCACTTCGACGGCGTGCCCCAGTGCGTCTTCGACCTCGGCGGCGGCGGCCTTGATGCTTTCGGACAGCTGGCCGGATTCCTTGTCGGCGTCCCGGTACAGCCAGCCCCGCAGCTCGCGCTCCTGGGCGCGGGCCAAGCGGATGACGTCGTGCTCGTTGCCGGCACGGCGCTGGATGAGGGCAAGGGTCTGCAGGACGGAGTCATGGAGGTGGGCGGCGATTTCGGCACGCTCGGTGGCGCGCACACGGCCGGCGCGCTCGGCTTCCAGGTCCCGCCAGAATTTCAGCCCCCACGGCAGCAGCACCAGGGCCACGCCGCCGAGGACCGCAACCGAGGCCAGGAGCGCCAGCCAGGTCTGTTCCCAGGATCCTGAGCCGGACACCATCACCAGCACGCCGGCCACCACGAGGGCGAGCCCGGCCGCGAGGCGGGCCCAGCCGCCGGCCTGGTCCGCTTTGGTCTTGTCCACGAGGCCCGCCCGGCGGGTCTCGTCCAGCTGCATCCAGGCAATCGCGGCGCCGCCCAGGATCGCCGCGACCGGGATCAGGGTGCCCAGCGGCACGTCGACGCCGAGAAGTCGGGCGATGAGGATCCCCGCGGCCAGCAACAGGCCAGCGCCCAGCAGGATTTCCTTGCCGAACGGCATCCCCGGGACCCTGGATCGCCAGGACGCCTGCGGCGGACTCCCGGACTGCGGCGGGCTCCCGGCCGCGCTTCGGGTTCCGGTTGCACCCGACGCGGCGGGAAATCCTTGCGCGACGGGGAATCCGGGCGTGCCGAGCGCCACGGGCTCTGCCGGGGTGTCGAGGGCGCTGACTGCCGGGGCGATCGGGGACGCCGGGCGTCGGGCGTTCCGCCGGGCGCTTTCATCTGCCGTGGGGACCATGATCCAGAGCCAGGCGTAAAAGGCCACGCCGGCGCCGCCTGCGAGCGCAGCCACCACCATGCCGATTCTGACCATGTGCACCGGCCAACCCAGGTGGTTCGCGAGCCCTGCGCAAACGCCGGCAATCACGCGATCGCTGCTGCGGACCAGCGGCGGGCGGGCGGGCGCGGTTGTCATGCTTCAATCCAAGCACGGATCCTGGTTCCCCGGACGCGTTTGGAGGCCCGACCAGGGGTCACTCAGGGACCGTTCAGGGTGTTCCCCAGTAGAGCCCGGCGCCGCGTACGGGAAGGATCGAAGTATGAACCCGCACACTCCGCACCCAGATGAAGACCGGTCCTCCGCAGACCTGCCACCTACGGACCGACCCGGCACAGAACTTCCAGCTGAAAGCCAGGCCGACACCGCTTCGGCTGGCTCTGCTCCGGCCGGTTCAGCCCAGGCCGACGCCGCTCCGGCCGGTTCAGCTCAGGCCGACACCGCTTCGGCTGGCTCTGCTCCGGCCGGTTCAGCTCAGACCGACGCCGCTCCGGCCGGTTCAGCTCAGGCCGACACCGCTCCGGCCGGTTCAGCTCCGGCCGGCGGGCAGCCGCCGGTGCGGCCGCGGCTCTACCAGCCCGACGACCCGGACGGCCCCTACTCCGCTGCGCCGAACTATGGTGCAGCACCGCCGCAGGGCGGGCCGGCCCAGGGCGTGCCGGGGCCGGACGGGCAGTTGCCCACCCGGCAGCCGCAGAATTTCTTCGACTGGATCCGCGGGCAGGGCATCTACCGCGGACGCGACCGCTGGATCGGCGGCGTGGCCAGCGGCATAGCCCATAGGCTCGGCGTCGACCCCCTGATCATTCGCGGCGTCCTGATCGTCCTGACGGTGTTTGCCGGAGTTGGCGTGCTCGCCTACGGCCTCGCCTGGGCGCTGCTGCCCGAACC
>JBKPJW010000051.1:0-3352 GCA_046730875.1 Actinomycetota bacterium
GCTCAGGGCCTTGCGTCGGCAGCGTCGAGATTAAGTCGGGTGATGATTTCCTGTGCTTCTTCCGCCGGCGTCGCGGAGACGGACAGGGAAATGAATTTTTCGTCAGCTGTGGGCGCTTCGAGCGCGTCGAACTGGGACTCCAGCAGGGACGGGGGCATGTAGTGCCCGTGCCGGGAGGCCAGCCGGTCGGAGATCTTGTCCCGTGATCCCTCGAGGAACACGAAAACCACTCCTTCACCGCGCAGGATGTCCCGGTAGCGCTTTTTTAGTGCCGAACAGGTCACGACGCCGGGAGTCCCGGCTTCTGTGTGGGCCCGGATCCAGTCCGCAATGGACTCCAGCCAGGGCCACCGATCTTCATCGGTCAGCGGCTGGCCTGCCTGCATCTTGGCCACATTCGACGCGGGGTGCAGGTCGTCGCCCTCGGCGAGGTCCCAGCCCAGCCTGCCGGCCAGGAGGCCGGCGACAGTTGATTTGCCGGAGCCGGAGACGCCCATGATTACAAGAACGGGGTGTTGCGCAGTCTTCGCCATCAAAGTCTGCCTTCCATGAATAAATATGATTTAAACAGAGGCCAGCATATGGCAGACGATGTGTTGCGGGCAACACTAGAAGCCCGCGATGGTCCCGGGGCCGTTGACTGTTACGACATGGAAGGCTTCGGCGCTGTGTCCGGCGGGAAGTCCCCCGCGTGCCCCGGTGCTGAGCATGAGTCCGCGGACCGTGCGCTCCATGGCCTCGACGTCGGGATGCTGGCTGACGTGGATGTGCACGGCGGCGAGCTTACTTTCGACGTGATCCGTGACGTCCACGAAGTGGTTTTCGCGTTCTTCCGGTCCGGCGAAGAGCCACAGCCAGGGCAGCTTGTAGGCCTCCAGCCCGGACTCGGCCAGTTCCGGGTAAGCAAACGGGTTTTCCAGTGCGGGATACACCGCCCGGGTCACGGCCTCCCCCACGGCCAGGTGGTCCGGGTGGCTCTTCTGGATCCGGTTCCAGTTGCGTTCGGGATGCATGGACAGCACGACGTCGGGCCGGAGTTGCCGGATCAGGCGCACCACCTCGCGCATCACCTCATGCGAGGGTTCGAGGTAGCCGTCACGCTCGTGCAGGTAGTGGATGTCCGTGACGCCGACGAGGGCTGCGGCGCGCTGCTGCTCCGCCATGCGCAGCCGCACGATCTCGTCGCGCTGCGCCGGATCAAAGCCGCCGGCGTCGCCGTCGGTCATGATGCAGTAACTGACCTCGACTCCGGCGGCGGTCCATGCCGCGACTGTGCCGGCGGCGCCGAAATCGATGTCGTCAGGGTGGGCCGTGAAACAAAGCACCCGCTCGATCCGGGAGTTTTCCGGATCGAACGGGCTTTGCGCCGGGACGGCGTTGGCGCTCATGCGGTCAGCCTCTGCGCTTTTTGATTTCCGCGGTCGCCTGCGGCAGGACCTGGAACAGGTCGCCCACCACACCGAAGTCCGCGATCTCGAAAACCGGCGATTCGGCGTCCTTGTTCACGGCCACGATCACCTTGGCGGTCTGCATTCCCGCCTTCTGCTGGATGGCTCCGGAGATGCCGGCGGAGATGTAGAGCTGCGGCGAGACAGTCTTGCCCGTCTGCCCCACCTGGGCGTCGTGACCGATCCAGCCCGCGTCCGTCGCGGCGCGGGAGGCGCCGATGGCCGCGCCCAGGGCATCGGCGAGCTCCTCCAGCGGACCGAAGTTGCCGTCCACGCCCCGGCCGCCGGCCACGACGATCCGCGCCTCGGCCAGGTCCGGACGCCCGCTGGCCGGCTTTTCGCTGCGCGCGGTGACCCGGGCGGAGGCGGCACTGGCCGTCGCCGGGACCTCGACGGTGACGGCTTCCGGTGCCGTGCCGGTGACGGCAGGCTCCGGCGTGACGCTGTTGGACTTGATGGTGAGAACGCTCACGGGCGTCGTGGCCTTCGCCGTTGTGGTGTATGAACCGGCCAGCACGGACTTGTGGGCCGTTCCGTCCGGGTCGACGGCCACGACGTCGGTGATGACGCCGGCGCCGAGCTTGATGCCGAGCCGGGCGGCGATTTCCTTGCCCTCGGCCGAGTTCTCGGTCAGGACCACAGTGGCTCCGGAGGTCTGCACAGCGGCGGCCAGGTAGGACGCCTTGGGGCCCACAAGGTAGTCGTCGAGGTCGGCCGCGGAGGGGCGGTACAGTGCCTGGACGCCGTACGCGGCGAGGGCCGCGGCGGCGTCGTCGTGCAGTTCGCCGTTGAAGGCTACGGCCGGTTCGCCCAGGGAGCGGGCGATGGTGAGCAGTTCCAGGCTGGACTTCTTCAGCGCCTGGCCGGGGTTGTCGATGAAAACGAGTACTTTTGCCATGTTCGGATATTCCCCTTAGAGCAGCTTCTGGGCGGCCAGGAACTCGACCAGCTGAATGCCGGCGTCGCCTTCGTCGGTGATGATGGTCCCGGCCGTGCGCGGCGGGCGGACCTCTGCGGTCTCGACGGCAGTCCAGGAACCCGACTTGCCCACCTGCGCCGCGTCCACGCCGATGTCGGCAAGGCTCAGGGTAGTGATGGTTTTCTTCTTCGCCGCCATGATGCCCTTGAAGTTCGGGTACCGGGGATCATTAATTTGGTCCGTGACCGAAACGACGGCCGGCAGTTCAGCCTCGATGGTGTCCGCGTGGGTGTCGCCGTCGCGGCGGGCGGTGAGCTTTCCGGCGGCGAGCTCCAGCGACGCGGCAAAGGTCACCTGCGGAAGGCCCAAACGCTCAGCGAGCTGTGCCGGGACCAGCGAGGTCTCGCCGTCCGTGGAGGCCATGCCGGTGAGGATGAGGTCCGCGGGGGCGTCCGCGCCGAGGTGGCGGATCGCGGCAGCCAGGGCCAGCGACGTCGCCGCGGCATCGGATCCTGCGAGCGCCTCGTCGCTGAGGTGCACGCCCTCAGTGGCACCGATCTGCAGGGATTTCTTCACCGCGTTGACAGCTCCGGCCGGACCCATGCTCAGGGCGATGACCTTGTTGCCGGCCGCTTCTCCGCCGCGGGCCTCGATCAGCTGCAGCGCCGCTTCCAGGGCGTATTCATCCAGTTCGGACAGGATGCTTTCGGAGCGGTCCGCGGTGTTGTCCTCACCAGTGAGGTGGCGGTCGAACTGCGCATCCGGGACGTGCTTGACCAGCACAATGATTTTCAAAGTTTCTTCCACTGTGTCTACAGCAGCCTTCCATGCGGTGGACAGCCAGCCTGGCGGGGTCATGGCCACGGAACGCCCGGTAGCCGGGCTGTTCCTAGCTAACCATATAGCTGGCGGGCGGGGCGGCCTGGGTTAACCCCTGTGTCAGCCAAACCCCTGCGTCAGCTCCTCCGCCTGATTGGACACGCAA
>JBKPJW010000052.1:0-2830 GCA_046730875.1 Actinomycetota bacterium
AAATGCGGCGGCCCTGGCGGGAGCGGCCATCCCCACCCCGGAGGCGAAGGCCGCAGCCTGGGACGCGATTGTGGTCAAGGGCAACCTCTCCAACGCCCTGCAGGGCTCCGCGGTGACCGGCTTCACCCGGGTCCTGGACACGTCCCTGCTGGAGCCGTACGCCGAGAAGTACTTCGAGGCCGTCCCGGGCATCGTGGCCAACCGCACCCACGCGCTCGCCCAGCAGATCGTCGTCGGGCTCTACCCCGCGCAGCTGACCACGCAGGCCACGGTGGACCGGACGGATGAGTTCCTGGCCGCGCTGCCGGAGAACAGCTCCGCGCTGCGCCGGATGATGCTGGAAAACCGCGACGGCGTTGCCCGCGCGCTGCGGGCCCGCCAGGCCGACGTCGGCTAGGACGGCCGCCCCCGGAACCTGCCCGGCCCGCCCAACTAGGTCGCAGCAGGGGCCGTTCTGGACGTCCAGAACGGCCCCTGCTGCCAGTCAGTTGGGCGGGGACGTGTCCTAGGCTGGACTCATGAGCCTTGACGAGCACCGCTACGCGCTGACTGTCCGCTGGACCGGGAACCTCGGGGACGGGACCTCGTCGTACCGCGGCTATTCACGGGACCACGACGTCGAGATCTCCGGGCTGCCGGTGTTGCGCGGCTCGGCTGATCCGACCTTCCACGGCGACCGGCAGCGCTACAACCCGGAACAGCTGCTCCTGGCCGCGCTCTCGCAATGCCACATGCTCTCCTTCCTCCACGTGGCCGTGAAGCACGGCGTGGTGGTGACGGCGTATGAGGACCGGGCCGAAGGCCTGATGCGGACCAACCGGGACGGCAGCGGGCAGTTCGAATCCGTCACGCTGAAGCCCAGGGTGACGGTGGCGGAGCCGGTGGCGCAGGAGCTTCTGGAGGAGCTCCACGTAGAGGCCAACAAGGTCTGTTTCATTGCCCGCAGCGTCAATTTTCCGGTGCTGCACGAGCCCGCCGCTGTTGTGGTCGCCGGGGCGGACTAAACGCGGTCCGGCATTGTCAGCCGGGCCCGGCTGAGGCCTCTGCCCTGTGCTCGGCCACGATCCGGCGTTCCGTCTCCGGGCTCATCCCGGCTTTGCGTGCGCGGCCCAGGCCGCGGCAGCGTTCATCCGCCAGGGTGTCCCGCAGTGTGTCCATCCAGGGCCGCAGCCGAAGCCCGGCGGCCCTGGCAGCGTCATTGCCGCGGGTCATGAAGCCCTCGTGACCGGCCGGCAGCCACAACGGCAGCGAGTCCGGACCCGCCCAGTAGTTCGCGCCGTGGGACGCCAGCCAGTCCCCGGGGGCGACAACCACCTCGGAGTCGGCGTCGGCGAGCTGACGCGATTCCGCCAGGTAGGCGGCAAACGGGACCGGTTCACCGACGGCGTTTAGCGCCCCGGTGGTACCGTTTTCGGCGGCGGTGAGGATCCAGGCCGCCAGGTCGCGGACGTCAATGATCTGGGTGGCGTCGGCAGGGATGCCCGGGACCAGAACGGGATCGTTGTCCCGGGCAAAACGGGCCGGCCAGTACCCGTAACGGTCGGTGCCGTCCCCGGGGCCGCCGATCAGGCCGGCGCGGCAGAGGTGCGCCTTGCCCCCCGCCAGTTGCCGGGTCCGGTGCTCGATCGCGGACTTGGCCCCGCCGTAGTTGTCCATGCTCAGTTCCGTGCCCGGAGCCAGCGGCGGGAGCACCTGAGCGTCTTCGACGGCGCCGGCCACGGAATGGTCCGCGTAGACCGAGCAGCTGGAGACGAAGGTCCAGTGCCGGGCCGAGCCGGCCAGCGCCTCGAGCGCCTCCCGCGCCTGGTCAGGGTCCCGCGAAACGTCGACGACGGCGTCCCACCCGCCGCTGCCGGTGGCCCCCTCGTAGGCGGGCTTCCCCTGCGCGCGGTCCGCGCGCAGCCAGGTGGCCTGGTCTGGCGGTGCGGAGGCCGTGCCACGGGCCAGGCACGTGACGTCGTGGCCGGCGGCCAGGGCCTGCCGGGCTATTTCCGCTGACAGGAAGGCGGTGCCGCCGAGAACCAGGATGCGCATGGGGCCACGCTACGGCGCTAATGTTGAAGTAGACCAGAGTGTTATGCGCCCGGCGAACGCCGGCCGCCTATCCGGACGCCCAGCCCTGCTGCCGGCCGGCAGCAGGGACGAAGCAACAAGGAGTTTTCCCACACCGATGATCAGCCTGACCACCATCGAACCAATCACCGCTCAAGAAATCGCCGCCGTCAATCTGCCTGGCGCCCTGATAGCCCTGGGGATCGGCGTCGCCGTGTGGCTGCTGGCGTCCTTCGTGATCGCCGGAATCACCAAGCGTGTCGCCGAGGGCAGCACATTCTTCAAGAAGCGGCATTTCCGCTGGGTGTCTCCCGCTCTGCGGGCACTGGACCACGAACGCCGGGTTCAGCGGGCCCACACAATTGGCGCGCTCCTCAATAGCGTTGTCGGCGTCCTGTTGGCCGTCCTCACCATCGTGTACGTGCTCAAATACCTGAACGTGGACATTGCACCGCTACTGACCAGCGTCGGTATCCTCGGTATCGCCATCGGCTTCGGCGCCCAGCAACTGATCCGCGACTTCCTGGCCGGCATCTTCATCACGCTCGAGGACCAGTACGGGATCGGCGATGTCATCGAAACCTCCGAGGTCGTGGGCACCGGGGAGGCCATGAACCTGCGGATCACGCGCGTCCGCGCGGACGACGGCACCATCTGGTACCTGCGCAACGGCGAAATCCTGCGCGTGGGCAACCGTTCCCAGGGCAATTACATCGCGCCGTCTGCCCCGCCAGCCGCAGAGGCCGGGTCCACGCCGCAGCAGGCCGGAGAATAGAAC
>JBKPJW010000053.1:0-8142 GCA_046730875.1 Actinomycetota bacterium
GCGGACAATGACGCCCGCGTCCTCGGGCAGGCGGTCCTTGAGGATCCGCTTGAGGCGGTTGCGTTCGACGTCGGGCAGCTTGCGGGAGATGCCGGTCATGGAGCCGCCCGGGACGTACACGAGGTACCTGCCGGGCAGGGAGATCTGGCTGGTGAGGCGGGCACCCTTGTGGCCGACAGGGTCCTTAGTGACCTGCACCAGGACGGAGTCGCCGGACTTGAGCGCGTTCTCGATCCGGCGCTGCTTGCCTTCGAGGTTAACGGATTCCCAGTTCACTTCGCCGGCGTAGAGCACGGCGTTGCGGCCGCGCCCGATGTCCACGAACGCGGCTTCCATGGAGGGCAGCACGTTCTGGACCTTGCCGAGGTAGACGTTGCCGATCAGGGAGTCCTGCTGGGTCTTGGATACGAAGTGCTCGGCCAGGACGCCGTCTTCGAGGACACCGATCTGGATTCTGTCGTCGCGCTGGCGGACGATCATCTGCCGGTCCACGGATTCGCGGCGGGCCAGGAACTCGGCCTCTGTGATGACGGTGCGGCGGCGCCCGGTGTCGCGGGATTCGCGGCGGCGCTGCTTTTTGGCCTCGAGGCGGGTGGAACCCTTCACGGACGTGACGCGGTTGTTCACGGGCGCCTCGCTGATGGCGCGCGGCGCCCGGACGCGGGTCACCGTGTTGGGCGGATCGTCGCCCTCCCCGCCGGTCAGCTCCAGGTCCTGGTCACCGCGGCGGCGACGGCGGCGCCGGCGCGAGGTCACGCCTTCTTCGAGCGTCCCTTCGGAGCCCTCGTCGCCTTCTTCCTCGGCGCCTTCCGAATCGGTGTCCGACTCCGCTGACGTGCGGATGGTGCGCCCGCGCCGGCCGCGGCTGCGGCGGCGACGGCGGCTGCCCGCGTCCTCGTCCTCGTCGCCTTCTTCGTCCTCGGGCTCGGCGGCCGCCGCAACGGGGGCGGGACGCACCACAGTGCTCAGGTCAGGGGCCTGGAAGATCACGGAAGTGAGGGCGCCCGGTTCCAGGAACAGCGACCCGGCCCGGGATTCCTCCGGCTGGGCTTCCGGCTCTTCGGGCTGGGCTTCGGCAGGCTGGGCCTCCGGGGCCCGGGCTTCGGCGGGCTGGGCCTCCGGGGCCTGGGCTGCGGCGGCCGGAACGTCCGCGGCGGGGGCTTCTTCGGCCGGGGCGGCTACAGCCGGAACGTCCTCGGCCTTCGGCGCGGCCTTCGCACGGCTGGCCCGGCGCCGGACGGGCTTCTCTGCAACCTTCTCTGCGGCGGCGGGCTCTTCAGCTTCGGCGGGAGCTTCCGCCGCGCCGGCAGGCGTGGTGGCTTCGGGTTCTCCGGCGAACGCAGGAAGAGGCTCCGGGGCAACAACTGATTTGCGGACACGGGTCCGCCGTGCGGGCGCTTTGGTTTCCGCGGCAGCGGTTTCAGGGGCAGTGGTTTTAGGGGCGGCGGCCTCGGGCGCTGCTGCTGCGCCGGCCACGGGCTCGTCCGAGCCGGCCGCGTCGGCCAGGGCCGCGGCTTCAGCCACAGCCTCCGCTGCCACTGCGGGGTCAACCTTTGGGACGGGCGCCTTGCGGCGGGTCCGGACGGCCCTCTTCGGCGCTACCGGAGCCTCTGTTTCTGCAGTTTCTGCTGCTTCTGCAGTTTCTTCCAGCACGGCTGCGACTTCTTCGTTACCGGCTACAACCTGGTCATTATCCATATGTGGCGACACTCCTGCCCCTGATGCGCCGCCACATTCGGCGCCCGTTGGGGCAAATATGCGTCAACACCCGCAGGCATTGACAGAAGTCAATTGAATACCCTCAGGTTCGCACCGGCAGTGGGGTGCGGCAGCCCTGGAGGGCCGGCGAGAATGTTTTGGAACCCGTTGACCTACATGCCACAACCAGGTGCCGCCCAATGGCATTGCGGGACAGCTGGAATCAGTGGATCCGCAGCTCCCTGCTCATCATTGGCGGTCTTGAAACAAAATCGCCGGACCGGAATCCGGATGTGGATCGGGTTCCAGCCACGATCATTGTCTCACAGGAGCCGCCAAAGCTGGCGTAGGCCCGGCAGGAAGTGCGTGAGGAACTGCAGGTCGGAGCGGCCGGCGCGCTGTTCTGCGGCTTGTGATCCGCCCGTTCTCCGCCGCTGCCCAGCCTGCGGCGTTACAATCGGGGCCAGAAGCACACCCGACTAAAAGGACTCACATTCCATGCCCAGCATCTCCAGCACGGCCGGCGACGCGGCTGTGCACCCGGGTTCCGGCCCGGCGCCCGCCGACCGGCCCCTTCCCCCGATGACCCGCGACCGTCCGTTCGCCTGGCTCCTGCTGATCACCGGCGTCATCGGCTGGCTCGCTTCCGGCGCCCTGGTGCTGGAGAAGCTTGAGGTCCTGAAGGACCCGAACCATGTCACGGTCTGCGACGTGAACCCGTGGATCTCCTGCGGCCAGGTCATGCAGACACCGCAGAGTTCCGTGTTCGGTTTCCCCAACATGTTCATCGGGATTGTCGCCTTCGCGGTGATCATCACCACGGCCATGGGCATCCTGGCGGGTGCCAGATTCGCCCGGTGGTACTGGCTGGGGCTTCAGGTGGGCGTGACGCTGGGCTTCGCGTTCGTGGTCTGGCTCTGGTCCCAGGCCCTGTACGCGATCCACATCCTCTGCCCGTTCTGCATGGTGGTCTGGGCCGTCATGATCCCGATGTTCGTCTGGGTGAGCGTCCGCAATATTTCCCACGGCGTGATCCCATTGCCCGCCGGTCCCACCAAGGTGATCGGCGACGCCGGCTGGATCATCACGGCGCTGCTGTATGTCGCGGTCATCGCCACGATCTTCTTCGCCTTCATCCAGGTCTTCGTTGGGACCTCCGGCTACTAAGAGATCCTCCAGAACGTAAGGGATCCCCGAACGCCGCGAGAGGACAGAAAAGGCCAATGTTCGCAATGAACATTGGCCTTTTCTGTCGTCTCGGTGTCCCTCACCGCAGTGAGGACCGCTGTGAGGAAGCCCTTAGAACCAGATCTTGATCTCGCGTTCGGCGGATTCCACTGAATCCGAGCCGTGAACCAGGTTCTGCTGTACCTTCAGGCCCCAGTCGCGGCCGAAGTCGCCGCGAATGGTGCCGGGCGCCGCCGTCGTCGGGTCCGTGGTGCCGGCGAGGGTGCGGAAGCCCTCGATCACGCGGTGTCCTTCGAAGATCGCAGCGACTACCGGGCCGCTGAGCATGAACTCGACCAGGGGCTCGTAGAACGGCTTGCCGAGGTGCTCTTCGTAGTGCTGCTCCAGCAGTTCGCGGTTCGCATCGACTTTCTTGAGCTCGGCCAGGGTGTAGCCCTTGGCTTCGATCCGGCCGAGGATGGCGCCGGACAGGTTGCGGGCGACGCCGTCGGGCTTGATCAGGACGAGGGTGCGCTCAATGCTCACAGCTGCTCCAATGTGTTGGGGTGGGGTTCGGGGTCAAGTGTACGGGGTTCGGGCCAGGGCTTCGGGGTGCCGCTTCAGGCGCTGGTTCCTGGACTCGGGGGGTGGGTGGCATCCCATTCGGCCTGTTCGCGGTCCCGCTGGGCCGCTTCCCGGTCAATCCGGATGCCGGTCCGGATGCCGTACCACCACGCAACGGCGAAGAGGGCGCCGACGAGGTACATGGCAGGCTCCACGAGCCCGCCCAGGATCAGGACAAGCTGCAGGATCCAGCCCAGGGCCACTCCCCAGGGCTTGGAGAGCACCGCGCAGGTGAAGATGAACACCAGGCACAGGCCGATCCCCACCGAGAAGACCAGGGCCGGAGAATATTCGTTGCGGTGCAGCCCAAAGACCGCCAGCGTCCCGAAGAGCACCACGAAGGCTTCCAGCAGCAGGACCGTGGAGGCGAACATGACCTTGGTGGAGCGCCGCTTTTTGGGCATGCCCGGGCGCCATTCGCGTTGGGCTTTGGTGAGTTTGGCCATCGTTTACACGTCCGCCTTTCCGAGCAGGATCCGGGCGTCCGCGACGAGCGTGATGGAGCCGGTCACCAGGACACCGCCGGCGAGCTCGTCATCGGCTTCGGCGCGTTCCACGGCCCATTCGAGGGCGTCGTCGAGCTTGGCGGCGACATGGATATTGTCCTCGCCGAAGCCGAGGTCAAGCGCGGTTTCGGCAAGGTCCTCAGCCGGTACGGCGCGGGGCGAGTTGGACTCGGTGAAGCAGTATTCGGTGGCGAGGCCGCCCAGGGACTCCTTAAGCTGGCGGAGGATCTCCTCGGCGTCCTTTTCCCGCAGGACACCCACCACCACCACGAGCTTGGTGAAGTTGAAGGCCTCATGGATGGCCTCGGCGGAGACCCGGATGCCCTCCGGGTTGTGCGCGGCGTCCACGATGATGGTCGGCGCGGTGCGGACCACCTCGAGCCGTCCCGGGGAGGTGACGGAGGCGAAGGCCTCCTGCAGGAGCTCGGCGTCGATCGCCTTTTCCCCGCCGAAGAACGCCTCCAGCGCGGCAATGGCGACGGCGGCGTTCTCGGCCTGGTGAGCGCCGTGCAGCGGCACCAGCAGGTCCTCGTAGCGGCCGGCGATGCCCTGGATGGTGACCATCTGGCCGCCGACCGCCACAGTGCGGGCTTCGACGCCGAACTCCACGCCCTCGAAGCGGAACGGCACGTTGACCTCCTTGGCCTTCTCCAGCAGGACCTGGGCCGCGTCGACGGGCTGCGCCGCGCTGATGAGGAAGCCGCCGGGCTTGATGATGCCGGCTTTCTCGTAGGCGATGTCCCCGGTGGTGTCCCCGAGCAGTTCGGTGTGGTCCAGCGAAATGGGGGTGACCACGGAGACCTGGCCGTCGCCGACGTTCGTGGCGTCGGTGATGCCGCCGAGGCCGACCTCGATCACGGCGACGTTGACCGGCTGGTCGGCGAAGACCGCGAAGCCCAGGATGGTCAGGCACTCGAAGTAGGTCAGCCGGGGCTGGCCCGCCGCTTCGAGTTCGCCGTCCACGATCTGCAGGTAGGGCCGGATCTCGTCCCAGATCCGGACGAAGGTCTCATCCGGCACCGGGGCGCCGTCGATGCTGATCCGTTCGGTGACCTTGGACAGGTGCGGGCTCGTGTAGCGTCCCGTGCTCAGCCCGTGGGCGCGGAGCCCGGCCTCGATCATCCGGGCCGTCGACGTCTTGCCGTTGGTCCCGGTGACGTGGATGATCGGGAACGCCTTGTTCGGCTCTCCCAGGATCTCCATGGCACGGTGCAGCGGCGCCAGCCGCGGTTCCATCTTGTTTTCCGGCGCGCGGCCCAGGAGCTCGGCGTAAACGCTTTCTACGGAGAATTCGTCGGTCATGGGTTAGACCCCTGCTTTCTTGGCGACGCTGACCTGCGGTTCCTTGATGTCTGCCGCAAGGGCTTCCAGCTCGACGGTCAGGGTTTCAGTCTTGACGAGCTCCGCGTTGGCCAGCAGGGCTTCGACGACGTCCGGCCTGGCCGTGACGGAGGTGCTGATCCGGTCGCTGACATTGAGGCCGGCGTCCTTTCGGGCCTGCTGGATGGCGCGGACCATATCGCGGGCCAGGCCCTCGGCTTCGAGTTCCGGGGTGACCTCGGTGTTGAGGACCACGAAGCCGCCGCCCGGGAGGACGGCCGCGGCGCGGGAGCCTTCGCCTTCCGCGGCTTCGGCCACGACGGTTTCAAGCGTGTATTCCTGCGGTTCGAGTTCGAGGCCGCCAGCGGTGACCACGCCGTCTTCGCTGACCGACCAGTCGCCCGACTTGGAGCCCTTGATGGCCTGCTGGACATTCTTGCCCAGGCGCGGGCCCGCGGCCCGGGCGTTGACCACGAGCTTCTGCTCGATGCCGAACTCCTCCGGGGAGGCGCTCTCGGCGTCGAGCAGGCGGACGGAGCGCAGGTTCAGTTCGTCCGCCACGACGCCGGCGAAGCCTTCGAGGGCGTCCGCGCCGGGTGCCACGACAGTGAGTTCCTGCAGCGGCAGGCGAACGCGCAGGTTCGCGGCCTTGCGCAGCGAGGAGCCGGTGGAGCAGATCTGCTGCACCCGGTCCATCGCGCCGACCAGGTCCGGGTTGGCCGGGAACAGGCCCGCGTCCGGCCAGTCGGCCAGATGGACGGAGCGCCCGCCGGTGAGGCCGCGCCAGATCTCCTCGGAGATCAGCGGCAGCAGCGAGGCGGCGACGCGGGAGACAGTCTCCAGCGCGGTGTAGAGCGCGTCAAAGGCGTCCACGTTCTCGTCGAAGAAGCGCTGGCGGCTGCGGCGGACATACCAGTTGGTGAGCATGTCCAGGTAGGTGCGCAGTTCGTCGCACGCGCCGGAGATGTCGTAGCTGTCCAGCTGTGCGGTCATGTTCCGGACGAGGTCCCCGGTGTTGGCCATCAAATACTGGTCGAGGGTGTCGGCGTAGCCGTCGTAGCGCAGCTTCGCGTCGTAGCCCGTCGCTTGTCCGCCGGCTGCGCCGGCGGCGTTGGTGTATAGCGTGAAGAAGCTGTACACGTTCCACAGCGGCAGGATCACCTGGCGGACGCCGTCGCGGATGCCCTGTTCGGTGACCACGAGGTTGCCGCCGCGAAGGATCGGGCTGGACATGAGGAACCAGCGCATGGCGTCGGAGCCGTCGCGGTCCAGGACCTCGGAGACGTCCGGGTAGTTGCGCAGGCTCTTGGACATCTTCTGCCCGTCGGAGCCCAGGACGATGCCGTGGCTGATGACGTTGCGGAAGGCCGGCCGGTCGAACAGCGCGGTGGAAAGGATGTGCAGCATGTAGAACCAGCCGCGGGTCTGGCCGATGTATTCGACGATGAAGTCCGCCGGGTTGTGGGTGTCGAACCACTCCTCGTTCTGGAACGGGTAGTGCACCTGGCCGTAGGGCATCGAGCCGGAGTCGAACCAGACGTCCAGGACGTCCTCGACGCGGCGCATGATGGACTGGCCCTCTTCCGGGGTGCGGGGGTCGTCCGGGTTCGGGCGGGTGAGCTCGTCGATGAACGGCCGGTGCAGGTCGACCTGGCCGTCGTTGTTTAGCGGCAGGCGGCCGAAGTCGGCCTCGATCTCGGCCAGGGACCCGTAGACGTCGGTGCGCGGGTACTCCGGGTCGGTCGACTGCCAGACAGGGATGGGGCTGCCCCAGTAGCGGTTGCGGCTGATGGACCAGTCGCGGGCGTTGGCGAGCCACTTGCCGAACTGGCCGTCCTTGACGTTGCCCGGGATCCAGTTGATGTCCTGGTTCAGCTCGGACATGCGGTCCTTGAACTTGGTCACCTCGACGTACCAGGAGGACACCGCGCGGTAGATCAGCGGGTTGCGGCAGCGCCAGCAGTGCGGATAGCTGTGCTCGTAGCTGGCCTGGCGGACCAGGCGGCCCTGGGCGCGGAGCACCTGGGTGATGGGCTTGTTGGCCTCGAAGACCTGAAGCCCGGCGATCTCTGCCAGCGGGCCGTGGCTGAACAGCGGCAGGAACTTGGCGCCCTCGTCCACGGAGAGGACCACGGGGATGCCGGCCTCTTCGCAGATCTTCTGGTCGTCCTCGCCGTAGGCGGGAGACTGGTGGACGATGCCGGTACCGTCGGTGGTGGTGACGTAATCGGCTTCGAGGAAGCGCCACGCGTTCTGGTTCCCGTACTTCTCGGCGTCCTCGAAGTAGTCCCAGAGGGGCTCGTAGGCCAGGCCGTCGAGCTCGGCGCCGGTATGGGTGGAGGTGACCGCGGCCTCGGCCGCCGCGACGCCTTCGGCGCCGTCGCCGTAACCGAGGTCCTTGGCGTAGGCGCCCAGCAGCTCAGCGGCGAGCAGGAAGCTCCCCGTGACGGGCGCGTCCGCGGAGGCGGCCTTGACGCCGTTGGGCCCGGCCGGCAGGACGACGTAGTTGATGGAGGGCCCGACGGCGAGCGCCGCGTTGGTGGGCAGCGTCCAGGGGGTTGTGGTCCAGGCGAGCGCCTGCACGCCGGCGAGCTGCCGGGACAGCTCGGTCTCCCCCGCCGTGATGGGGAAGGTAACCGTGACGGTCTGGTCCTGGCGGTTCTTGTAGACGTCATCGTCCATGCGCAGTTCATGGTTGGACAGCGGCGTCTCGTCCTTCCAGCAGTACGGCAGCACGCGGTAGCCGTTGTAGGTCAGGCCCTTTTCGTGCAGCTGTTTGAAGGCCCAGAGCACGGACTCCATGTACTCGACATTGAGTGTCTTGTAG
>JBKPJW010000054.1:0-4836 GCA_046730875.1 Actinomycetota bacterium
CTCGGGCGCCGCCGTCGTGGTGAAAAACTTGGGCCTGTTGGCGCCTGCTCCCCCACCTTGCCGCCCCGTAACCGGCGGCGGTAGCCTGAAAAGCAGATGACGGGCCGCGCCGCCCACCACCGGTTTCGCGAGTGCCGGGACGGGCGGCGCCCACCGGCTCGGACCCGCCACCGGGAACGGGGAGGCGCGATGTCTACACTCGCACACGGCCGGGAAGCCTATGCCGAACGGCGCTGGCCGGACGCTGTAGGGCAGTACACCGCTGCCGACCACGACGCCGAACTTCCGGCCAGCGATCTGGAACAGCTGGCCACCGCCGTCATCCTCACGGGTCGGGGCTCTGAGGGAGTGGACATCCTGGCCCGGGCGCACCTGAAGTACCTCTCCGACGGCGACTACTCCGCCGCCGTCCGGTGCGCCGCCTGGTCCGGGTTGAACCTCATGCTGCTGGGCGAGGCGGCCCGCAGCGCCGGCTGGCTCGCCCGTGCCCACCGGATCGTCGACGATCTGCCCGAGCCCTGCCCCTTCGAGGGCATGCTGTCCATCCCTGCCGGGCTGGGCGCCCTCTACCGAGGCGACGGCGCCGCCGGCGCGGAGGCCTTCACCCAGGCCGCCGACCTCGGACGGGAACGTGGCGACGCTGACGCGGCGGCCCTCGGTTTGCTGGGCCTCGGGCAGGCAAGGATCATGCAGGGCCGGCTCGAGGAGGGCCTGGCCCTGCTCGATGAAGCCATGGTCGCCGTCACGGTCGGGGAAATCTCCCCGGTCCCGGCCGGGATCATCTACTGCGCTGTGATCGGAACCTGCCATCTGGCTTTCGACCTGCAGCGCGCCCATGAATGGACGCGGGCGCTGGACCGGTGGTGCGCCGCGCAACAGAGACTGGTGGCCTACAGCGGCCAGTGCCAGATGCACCGGGCCCAGCTGTACCGGCTGCACGGCGCCTGGGCCGATGCGATCGACGCGGCCAAGACGGCGCAGGACCTCGCTTTCCGCGGCGACCGGATGGCCATCTACGGCGGCTTCTACGAACAGGGCGAAATCCACCGGCTCCGGGGCGACTTCGACGCCGCCGAGGCCGCCTACCGGCACGCTCAGGAGACCGGATTCCCGCCGCAGCCTGGGCTCTCGCTCCTGCGCCTGGCCCAAGGCAAAACGGGCCAGGCGCAGTCCCTGCTCCGGCAGGCCATGGACGGCGCCGACCCCACCCACCGGCGCCAGATGCTCGCCGCCCGGGTGGAAATCGAACTGGCAGCAGGCGACGCACGGGCAGCACGGACTGCCATGGAGGAGCTGGCCTCGCTCTGTGCCTCGATCGACATGCCCCTGCTGCACGCCCTCGCCGAGCAGTCCCAGGCCGCTGTCCTGTTCTACGAAGGCGACCCCGAGGCTGCCCTGGTCCCGCTTCGCCGCGCGTGGTCCCGCTGGCTCAGCCTCGACGCACCGTTCGAAGCGGCCTGCTGCCGCGCCCTTGTGGCCCGGCTGTGCGCCGCGCTCGGAGACGAGGAATCCGCCCAGCTGGAGCGTGAGGCGGCCCGCGCAGCTTTCTATGAGCTGGGCGCCGCGCCAGCGCTAGCGGAGCTTGAACAATGGGTGCCCATAGCGCCGGATGCCCGGACAGCCCCGACGCCACCCACCGAGCACGATGCTCATCACTCCGCCGACGCCGGGCCGCTCACCGCCCGCGAAATCGATGTGGTCCAGCTGGTCTCCGCCGGACTGAGCAACCGGAACATCGCTGCCGAGCTGTTCATCAGCGAGAAAACGGTGGCCCGGCACCTGAGCAATATCTTCATCAAGTTGGGCCTGACCTCCCGGTCCGCGGTCACGGCATATGCCTACCAGCACGGGCTCGCCCCGACCTCGCTCCCTGCATAAAACTACCCATTCTCCGCCTGCCGGATCCTTCTCCCCGGCAGACGCAAAATGGGTGATTCGTCCGATTCGCCGCGACGGGGCGAAAAATAGCGTTAATGGCATGAACGTTTCAATGCTCGCAGGAATGGTTTCCACCGGCATCTTCGCGGTGAGCTACTTGCCCATGCTGCTCAAGGCCCTCCGCACTCGGGATCTTGACTCCTACAGCCTCGGCTACCTCGCGCTGAGCAACGTCGCCAACGCAGTGCACTCCGTTTACGTCTTCAGCCTCCCGCTGGGGCCGATCTGGGTGTTGCACTCCTTCTACGTCGTCGCCTCCGCGCTGCTGCTCATCTGGTACCTGCGCTTCCGGTCCGGACCCGCCGGCTACCCGGAGCCACAGCAGGCACAGCAGGCACAGCGTTCATAACCACCCCACTGCACAGGCAACACCAAGGAGGCACCATCATGAACACCACCCCAGCAACTGACACCGGCGGCGTCGGAACCGGCAAAGTCGGCCTTGGCGCCGTCGACACCGTCATCATCGGCGGTGGACAGGCCGGTCTGGCCCTGGGCTACTACCTCGCGCAGCAGCGGCGGAACTTTGTCATTCTCGACGCCGGCACCCGGGTTGGCGACGCGTGGCGGAGCCGCTGGGACTCGCTGCGCCTGTTCACCCCCGCCAAGTACAACGGCCTGCCCGGCCGGCCCTTCCCCGGTGACCCTCTCGCCTTCCCCACCAAGGACGAGCAGGCGGACTATCTGGAGGATTACGCCTCACGGTTCCACCTGCCGGTTCGGCCCAACACGGCCGTCACCCGGCTGAGCCACGACGGCCAGCGGTTCTCTGTCACAGCCGGGACCCAGCACTGGACGGCGGCGAACGTCGTCCTCGCCACCGGCGCCTGCCAGCTGCCCAAGACGCCGGGCTTTGCGGCGGACCTGCCGCCCGGCGTCGTGCAGATCCACTCCCACAACTACAAGAACCCGGCCCAGCTCCAGCCCGGTCCCGTCCTGGTTGTGGGGGTGGGCAACTCCGGGGCGGAGATCGCCCTGGAGACCAGCCGCACGCATGAAACCTGGCTGGCCGGCAGGCCGAGTGCCGAGATCCCGTTCCGGCATGGCCGGACCGCGGCCCGATTCTTCCTCCCGGTGGTCCGCTTCGCCGGGATGTACGTGCTGAACACCAGCACGCCGGTGGGGCGCAGGGTGCTGCCCAAGATTGCCGGCATGGCTGCGCCGTTGATCCGCACCAAGCTCGCGGACCTCCGCGCCGCCGGCGTCCACCTGGTGCCGCGGGTCACCGGAGTCCAGGACGGCGAAGTGATACTCGACGGCGGTCAGGGCCTTCCGGTGGCAAACGTCATCTGGTGCACCGGGTTCACGGAGGCCTACCCGTGGCTGGACATCCCGGCGCTGCCCGCGAACTGGCGGGAGCAGCAGCACCGCGGGATCGTGGATGCCCTGCCGGGCCTGTACCTGCTGGGGCAGGACCGCATCTTCGCGGCAGCATCCGAAACTCTCCCCGGCGTGTGCCGGGACGCCAAGTACCTGGCGAAGCAGCTCGCCGCCACCCGGGCTCCGCAGCACGCGGCAAAGGTCCGGAGCGGGCTGGCGGCATAAGGCACGTGGACACGTCCCTTGCCTGGCCAGACCGGAAAGGGACGATCAGCGGCGCACCATGTCAGGGCCGGTTCAGCGCGTTGACCGGGCCTGGCAGGGCCGCCCACGGACTAGCATTAGGTTCATGCGTGCCAAGGACAGTTCTGGCGTTCACACCAGCGGAGGCCCGTCAGACAGTACCAAGGGTGCCGGCCAACTGATGGCTATGCTCGATCATGGCGTTTCCGCGGCTGACCTGGAGACCACGATGTCCGCGTGGCTGGAGGCCGGGGCCATTGACCAGTCCACCGCGGCGGCCGCACGCCGGCTGAACGCCCAGTTGTGGGAGGCGAGCCGCAGGGAGGGCCTGCTGCGCGTCCTGTACGACACGGCCACTGACCTGACCGGCATACGTGACGTCGAGGCAGTGCTCAAGGCCATCGTCCGGCGCACCCGGTCCTTGATCGGCAGCGACATCGCCTACTTGAGCCTGAACGATTATGACAGCGGCGAGTCCTACGTTCGGGTGACCGACGGCGCAACGACCGCTCTCTTCCGCAACATCCGTATGCCCCTCGGCGAAGGCGTACTCGGCGCCGTGGCCACCGGCGAGGCACCCGCCCAGAGCCCCGATTACTTAGCGGACGAGTCCAAATCCCATCTGGAGTCCAGCGACACGGCTGTGGCAGCCGAGGGCGTCCGGGCGATCATGGGCGTCCCCCTTCGCGTAGCGGGTAAAGTAATCGGCGCGCTCCTGGTTGCCGACAGGCATGCGCACCAATTCAGCAGTGATGACGTGGCCTTGATGGAATCCATTGGTACACACGCAGCCGTCGCTCTGGAGAACGCCCGCTACATCAGTGAAATGGCCAGTACGCTCATCCGACTGGACCAGGCACAGCGGGAGAACCAGGCCCACGTAAGCGCCTTGGAGGAGCTCTCAAACCTGGACCGGCGGCTCATGGAAACCTTGGCCTCTACCGGCAGCCTTCCCCACCTCCTCAACCTGCTGACCGAGTCCCTGGACACCCCTGTCTATTTGGTCTCTCCCATGGGCGAGCCGCTGGCGGAGCTCGCAGCGGACGCAGACTTCGGGAGCCTCCCGGCCCTGCGCGCCGCCGAAGAATCTGCGGCCAAGAGGGCGGCCGTGCACTTTGCAATCAAGGGCAAGTTGTACACCGTCATGTCCGCCGTCGCGGGCGACCAGCACCTCGCCTCCCTCATCGTCGCCGAGCAACTCAGCCCGGCCCGGCTCGCGGTCCTGGAACGCAGCGCCCTGGTGCTCAGTGTGTCCCTGCTGCTGGAACGCACCTTCCAGGACGCCCAATACCGGCTGCAGCTCGAACTCATCGATGACCTGCTCAGCCCCCGCGC
>JBKPJW010000055.1:0-3386 GCA_046730875.1 Actinomycetota bacterium
CAGCCGGAAACATCAGCCGGATCAACCGACTGTGGCAGGGCCCAGCGCGGTCCGCAGACCACAACTGCACAAGGAGAATAAGCAGCATGGCAAAGCGCAGCAAAGCATATGAGGCAGCCGCCGCCAAGATCGACGCGGAGAAGTTCTACGCGCCGTTCGAGGCAGTGACGCTCGCCAAGGACACCAACCCGTCCAAGTTCGACGCCACCGTTGAGGTCGCTTTCCGCCTCGGCGTTGACCCGCGTAAGGCTGACCAGATGGTGCGCGGCACCGTTAACCTGCCGCACGGCACCGGTAAGGTTGCCCGCGTCCTCGTCTTCGCAACGGGCGACAAGGCTGAGGCTGCAATCGCAGCCGGCGCCGACTTCGTTGGTTCCGATGACCTGATCGAAAAGATCGCGGCCGGCTGGACCGACTTCGACTCCGCCGTTGCGACCCCTGACCTCATGGGCAAGGTTGGCCGCCTCGGTAAGGTCCTGGGTCCGCGTAACCTGATGCCGAACCCGAAGACCGGCACCGTGACCGCTGACGTCGCCAAGGCCGTCAACGACATCAAGGGCGGCAAGATCGACTTCCGCGTCGACAAGCACTCGAACCTGCACTTCATCATCGGCAAGGTGTCCTTCGACGCCATCAAGCTGGCCGAGAACTACGCAGCCGCACTGGAAGAGGTTCTTCGCCTCAAGCCGTCCGCTTCCAAGGGCCGCTACATCCAGAAGGCCACCGTCGCCACCACGTTCGGCCCGGGCATCTCGGTTGACCCCAACGTCACCAAGGTCCTGACCGAGGTCTAAGCCTCACCGGATCCACGGCGCCGCCAGCTTCTGGCGTCACCAGATCCAAGCGAAAGGTCGTCCCGCAACTGCGGGGCGGCCTTTCGCCGTCTCAGGGTCTGACATCATTGGCGCCTGACATCCTCGGCCCCGGAGACCTTGGACTCGCCCGGCCCGCCGGTTAGGCTGACCCGGTGACTACGCCGTCGTACTTCATCGAGCAACTCTCCCTGCCGGCAGGCCCTGACGCCGCTGATGGTGATTCTGATGGTCGTGCCGATGGTGACGCTGACGCAGCGGAGTTCCTCGAGTTCATGGAACTCTGCGACGAGCTCGAGCTGCAGACCTGGGGAAACCTGGACCGCTCAATGTCTGTAGCGGCACGTCGGCAGTACTGGCAGGACACGGCCTACAGCAGGCTGCGGCTCTTCTTCGTCCGCGTCGAGGGGCGGATGGCGGCCAAGTCCTGGGTCCGGTTCGAACTCCAGGAAAACCTCAGCAGCGCGCTCCTGTTCGTGAACGTCCTCGATGCCTTCGCCGGCCGCGGGATCGGCCGGGCCCTCCTGGAACACGCCGAAGCGCTGGCCGCAGCCGACGGCCGGACTATCCTGCAGACCTTCACGGAGCACCCGGCCCACTTCGACGTCGCCGGCCCCAACCTGATCAGGCCGGCCACGGGGACCGGAGCGCTTCCTGCCGACGCGCGCGGAGTCCGGTTCGCCGGACGGGCCGGCTACCGTCTGGAGCAGGTGGAACGCTTTAGCTCGCTGGACGTCCCGCCCGCCGCGGACCTGGACGCACTGGAACGGGAAGCCCTAACCAGGGCGGGGGACTACGAACTCCTGCACTGGGCCGATTCATGCCCGAAGGAACATGCCGCCCAGCTCGCGGTGCTGATGTCCCGCATGAGCACCGACGCACCCTCGGGGGCGCTGAGCTATGAGCCGGAAACGTGGGACGTCGCGCGGGTCCGGCACGTCGAGGACATCTGGCGTCGGGCCGGACTGTCCGCCCTGGTGGCGGCGGCGCGGCACCGGACCACCGGTGAACTCGCTGCCTACACCGTCCTGCAGGTGGCGGCCGACAAGCCATGGCTGGCCACCCAGGATGACACCCTGGTCGCGGCAAACCACCGCGGCCATCGGCTCGGATTGCTCATCAAAATCCTCAACCTGCGCCGGCTGGGTGTGGCTCACCCGGCCGTGCAGCGCGTCCTGACCTTTAACGCCGCCGAGAACGATCACATGCTCCGCATAAACATCGCGCTTGGTTTCAAGCCGGCCGGCTATGACGGCGAGTGGCAGCGGATCGCCGCCGCGGCTGGTGACGGCGCCGGAGGCTGACATCCGCGGCGCCGCGGGCGCCGGACGGCATCGTGCCGGACAACGGCACAAATGGAGCCGCGTCACCAAGGGAACGGCCTCGCCAAATGGAATGGCGGCACAAAATGGAGCCGCGTCACCAATGGAATGGCGGCACAAACCAGCATATGCTGGCGGTTGAAAGCCCGGCCTGAACCGGGCCGGACCGATGGCGGGTGGCAGAACGGCTGGGATGATGCCCTCTATGGCAAGTGATGTACGGATCGAGCAGCTGTGGATCCCCGACTCCATTGACGCGCCCGATGCCGCCGACTTTCTCGCCGCCGTCGAAGTGGGGCGGAAGGTCAGGATGCAGACCTGGGGCACCGATGACCTCGCGTACGCCCCGCAGGAAAAGCTACTGGAGATGGCGGACCCGTACGAGCGCCAGGTGATTCTCGTGGCCAAGATCGACGGCGTGATAGTCGGGACGGTGGACATCGCCCTGCCGCTGGTGGACAACCTCGACCTCGCAGAATTCACGCTCGACATCCTTCCGGAATTCCGGCGCCAGGGCGTCGGGCGGCAACTGCTGGAGGCCGCAGAGCATCTCGCCCGCGACGAGGGCCGCCACACCATCCTGGTGGACACCAACCATCCGGGGTCCACGCTGAAGGACCCCGACGCCGAGCAGCTGGTGCCCGGCAGCGGCGTCGGGTTTGTCCCGCTGGGAAGCCGTGACGTCGAATTCGCCCGCCACACCGGCTACACCCTGCAGCACATTGAACAGTTCAGTTCCTGCACCCTGCCGCTGGACACCAAACTCGTCGCCGAGCTTGAGCTGGAGGCCGAGGAAGCGAACGGCGGCCGCTACCGTCTGCACCACTGGACCGACCGGTGTCCGGACGAGTGGCTCGAGGCCGTCGCCGCACTGGAGAACCAGGCAGGCGAGGACGAGGTACCGGGGCCGGATGCCGAGGAAATGGTGTTCGACGGGCGCATCCTCCGGGAGGCGGAGGAGGTCACCATCGGCCAGGGCCGCCGCACGGTGGTCACCGCCGTCGAGCACATCGCCAGCGGAACGCTGGTGGGCCTGACCACCATCAGTGTCCTGGCGCTGCGCCCGGACGTCGTCTTCCAGGATGACACCGTGGTGCTGCAGGAACACCGCGGCAACAAGCTCGGCCTGCTGATCAAGCTCGCCAACATGGAACGGCTGAGCGAACAGTTTCCCGACGCGCGGGTGCTCTACACGTGGAACGCCCCGGAGAACCGCTACCTCCTGAAGGTCAACCAGCAGCTCGGATTCACC
>JBKPJW010000056.1:0-1810 GCA_046730875.1 Actinomycetota bacterium
CCCATGTTTCACGTGAAACAAAGGAGGGGTGCCCAGATCGAGTTAAGAACCGCCAGCCGGACAGGCGAGGGCTTCCGGTGGTCTTGCGGCAGATGGGCCTCAAGGTCTGGGCTAATCCACAAAGTTATCCACAGCAATATCCACTGCGATTTCCCCCACTATCCACGGCTTTATCCACGGTCCCTCCTACCGTCCCGCTGGCACCTACTGATGCACCGGCGGTGGTCAGCCCAGCGCTTCGGGGCTACCCCCTTACCGCCTTACCGTGATTCGTTCAGATTGGCCGGCCGCCAATCTAAACCAGCACTCGTCCGAACCGTCCCCTTTCTCTGGCTCTCGGATCTGTTCCTTCTCAGGAGGGTATGGCCCCGAACGACATGAGGCGCAAGATGCTGGTCTGCCACATTCTCGGAGCATGGCAGCAAAAGAACCGGGCCGGGCAGCGCCCGAACTGCCCTGAGCAGGGAACGCGGCGGGGACACACGTAATCGTGTCGATGATGCCAGGCGCAGGATGGAGGGTCGAAGGTGGACGTCCCGGCATCGCTGCTTCGAAGATGATGCCCGCCCGCAGTCCAAGGCCCTGAGGAGCGTCGCACCGTTCTTTGCCACGGCGTTCTTCCTAAGCCGCGGGGGAGCCCCGGGACTTAGTTCCCCGGAGGCTGGGCCATTCACTCCATTCAGCTTCTCGGCTGTTTGGCTGCTCGGCTGCTCGGTTTGTCGTTGACTTCACCTGGCAGGCTGGTTCGTGGCCTTCGTGAGGCCAGAGCTACCGGCGTAAACAGACAGTGATCATGGGTGCTGCTTTCTTGCAGGAGTTGTCCTGTGACGCTGCCACATCGGCTAACTGGGGATGAGGTTGGGAAATCCAGCGGCACAATGACTACATCGTGCAAGCCAGTCAGCTCCCGGCCCGTGACCTGAACTTGCCAGGGACGAAAACCGAAAGGCGCCCCGTCGTCCCAACCAGGCGGTGCCGCACTGCCAGCGCCCACTACAAGACGTCGGCGCAGGGAAGGGGTGTGTTGTTACGGGGTACAGGTGTTGAGAGGTACGGAGAGCGGACCGTGGACCAGGGACAGTAGGCCTTAGGCCATGGACCATGCCATAACAGATCGTCACATCAGCACTTCGCTGTAGCGGTGTTATCCCGCCTAACGGAGGCAGCTTTGTCGTCGTCCTGTCTGGGCCGTGAACATCAAAGCATCCAACTACAGGTAACAGAGGTGGTTCAGAGACCATGCATTGGGAGTGAGGATCATCGACGCCTTAGTGGGGGAGGACTGGATAGCCCCCTGAACTTCGGTCCACCAGGTCCTCTGGCACCTATTCTGTGCCCAGGTCACCACGCCACCCATCCGGGACAATAGGGGCAGTCCATGGCCTTGTAAAGAGCACCAAAGCACGGAGGCTACGCAGGGAATGCTCGCCTTGCGCGGTGAGCGAGCACCCCCAAGGCGGGTCCCCTCTGCGGCTGCCTATGCAGGCCGACACGACCGCCATGAACCACTAGCCTCGCGCAAACAAGCCACAAGCCACAAGCCACAAGCCACAAGCCACAAGCGGATCCTGCCCTGACTGGCTCTGGACGCCGGCCACGAACCGCGGCACGAATCTGGACCACAGGCAGCGGCGTCCCATTTACAGACAGGGACGACCATACGCTCGAAGAAATCTCACCCTGTCGGGGACTCATACGTCCTGACCGCCCGACAAGCGGCTGTTTTGTCCGAGTCTCGCACTCACTGATCGGTTGAAATCCCCGCGCCGTCGCCCCATCAATTACGTGTCCGCATCGCGCAGTGTCGGGC
>JBKPJW010000057.1:0-9575 GCA_046730875.1 Actinomycetota bacterium
GGCTGCGTCGACGTCGGCCTGCACCGAGATCGGCGATTGTGCCACCACGTCTGAGTTGGTGGGGTTCACGATGGGCAGCAACTTTGTGCCGGCGGGAGTGACGAACTCGCCATTGATGAAGTTCTGCAAGGTTTGAACCACGGTGTACAACCTCTTTCTTACTGCCAAGGACGGGATGTGTGACTGGTCACGAGCCTATGCCAGCAGGCCAAGTCAGGGAATAGGCACCTGCACACCGCGGGCGCCAAGCTTTAGTGCGCTTGACCAGCGCCCGGCTATCCTGAATCCATGGCCATCTCACTCGCCGCCCTGCTGGGGGTTCCGTCCCTGAATCTCACCAAGGTTGGCCTCGCCGAAACCACCTGGCACCAGGACATTCTGTGGGTGGCCGTCACCGAACAGGAGGATCCGCAGCGGTTCCTCAACGGCGGCGAACTGATCCTGACCACGGGCATGCGGCTCAGGAGCGCTGCGGAGCAGCGCCGGTTCGTTCGCCAGGTCCAGCGGGCGGGTGCGGTGGGAATCGGGTTCGGAGTGGGCCTGACGCACGAGGCCGTGCCGCCGGCCCTGATCGCCGAGGCCAACCGCTGGGGGCTGCCCGTGGTGGAAGTGCCCTACGCAACGCCCTTCATCGCGATCGGCAAGCTCGTGGCCGACGCCCAGTCCGCGGACCACCTGGTCAAGCTCGAGCGGCTCATCGCCGGGCACCAGATCCTGGCCCGGGCCCTGCTGACCGGCGGCGGCCTCGCCGAACTCCTCAAGCATTTGGGGTCGATGCTGCGCACCGAGATCGTCCTGACCCAGTTCACCGCACAGCTGTACAACAGCGTGCCCGGCCATCCGGCACCCAAGGCCGAGCGCTGGGTCTCCTACCCCATCCCCACGGGCCGCCGGGATGCCTGCACTCTGTGGGTGAAGCAGCCGTTCGAGGACTCGGGCATCGTGGGCTACGCCCAGAACCTGATCAGCGTCGAACTCAACAACATGGTCAAGCAGCGGCAGGCCGAGCGGGCGCTGGCCGGCCAGGTCCTCGAGGACGTCATTCACGGCACGCTGGAGACTTCCGAGGCCGCCCGCCGCCTGGCCGGCATCGGCATCAACAGCACGCGGAAGAACGTGGTTCTGCTCGCCGAATCGGCGGCCCACCTCAAACAGCTGGGGAGTTCGTCCCTGCCCCAGCCGCTCGAGCGGGCGGTCAGTGCCGTCGTCGGCAAAGACCTCGTGGTGGTGATGTCCGACGACGGCGCTGGCGCCAGCGCGCTGGCCCGCAGCCTCAGCGACCACCTGGCCGAGGCCGGGATCCACGCCACGATCGGCATCGGCGGGGCCTATACCAAGCCGAACGGCCTGCGCTGGAGCTACTTCGAGGCCCGCGACGCCGCCAGCCACGGCCTGCCGGTCAACGAACCGGAACGGCTGAGCCTGACCTCGCTGCTGCTGGCCAGCGAGGACGTCCCGCTGGCAGACATGGCCAACGAATCGCTGAACCCTCTGCGGGCCTTTGACGCGGCGCACGGCGCCGAACTCATGACCACGCTGGAAAGCTATTTGATCAACAACGGCTCAGTGGCCGCCGTGGCCGAGGAGCTCACGCTGCACCGCAACACGGTCCGCTACCGGCTGGCGCAGATCACCGAGCTCACCGGCTACGATCCGGCGCAGACCCCGGACCGCGTGCAGCTCTGGCTCGCGCTGGCGGTGCAGCGGCTCGGTGCCCGGCACCCGCGCTGACATGGCGCCCGGCCCGGCAGCCTGCCTTCCGGCTCGTGCTGCCCCCCGAGATTTTCACCACTAAAGGCTGCATCTCAAACATCAAACGTCTAACCTTTAGGAATGGCTAGCAGCACGTTCTCCGCACTCTCCCAGACAGCTCCACCCGGCGCGGTCCGCTCGCGCGGCGTGATGATCGCCGGCGTCGTGGCGCTTGTGCTCATCGGGCTCAACCTGCGCGCGGGGATCACCGGCGCCGCCGCGCTCTTCCACGACCTGCAGGCCGTCCTGGGCTACGGGCCGCTGATCGCCGCCCTGATCCCCTCGATCCCGACCCTGTGTTTCGCGGTGGCCGGAGCCGCCACGTCCTGGCTTACCCGTCAACTGGGGCTGGAAAAGGCCATCCTGCTCTCCCTCGTGATGCTGGCCGCGGGCTTGCTGCTCCGGGGAGTTCCGTCCACCGGGATGCTGCTGGCGGGGACCGTGGCGGGGATGTCCGGCCTGGCCGTGTGCAATGTGGCCATGCCCTCCTTCATCAGGGTGCACTTCGCGGACCGCACGTCCCTCATGACCGCCCTCTACACGTTGACCATGACCACGGGCGCCACAGTCACCGCCGTGCTGATCGTTCCGGTGGCACAGGCCCTCGGGTCGCCGTCGGCGGGAGTCGGCTCAATCGGCCTCCTGGCCCTGGGCGCCTGCCTGGGCTTCCTCCCGATTGTGGTGCACGCCCACCGCAACGCGACCGCCGGCAAGGCCGCCCGGGTTTCCCCGTGGCCCCTGCTGCGGACCCGCACCGGCGCGCTGATCACGCTCGGCTTCACGGTGCAGGCGCTCCTGGCCTATGCCGTCCTCAGCTGGTTCCCCTACATGCTGATCACCATGGGGCTCAGCGCCTCCGGAAGCGGGCTGATGTTCGGGCTGATGCAGCTCGTCTCGGTCCCGGCCGGCATGGTGCTGGTAGCCATCGGCTCGCGCCCCCGGATGCTGCGGACGGCGTTTTACCTGGCCACCGTGACCATGGCCCTTGGCGTTCTGGCGATGCTGGTCCTGCCCGCCGAGTGGGCTCCGCTGACCGCGGTGCTGCTGGGGTTCGGGCTCGGCATCTTCCCGCTGGTGATGGTGATGATCAGCCGCAGCGGCCGCACCACCGCCGAGACCACCGCGCTGTCCACGGTGGCCCAGTCCGCCGGGTATCTGCTGGCCACCCTGGGGCCGTTCGGGATGGGCCTGCTGCACAGCGCCACGAACTCCTGGACCCTGCCGTTGGGCCTCCTGCTGGCAGTGGCCCTTGGCCAGATCGCCGTCGGCCACCTCCTCTCGGCGGGACCGAAAAAACCGGGGGGCGCCGCCCCTCGTTCCGCTCCGCACTCCGCAGAAGGAACCCTTCGATGACGCTTACAGCCTCGCACCGGCCGCCGCTGGCGGAGGAAATCACCGCCAAGCTGCGGGCCCTGATCCACTCGGGTGAGTGGCCGATGCAGCAGCGCATTCCGGCCGAACCCGAATTGATGGCCTCGTTCGGCGTCTCCCGCGGCACCCTGCGCGAGGCCGTGAAGGCTCTCGCCCACAGCGGGATGCTTGAGGTCCGGCGGGGGGACGGCACCTATGTCCGGGCCACCAGCGAGATCGCGGGAGCGACGCAGCGGATGTATGCGGACCACTCCCAGGAGCACATCCTCGAGGTCCGGATCGGGCTTGACACCCAGGCTGCCCGGCTTGCCGCCCGGCACGCGACCGCCGACGACGTCGCTGCCCTGCGCGGATTGCTCACCGCCCGCCGCGCCGCCTGGCTGGCCGAGGACTACCCCGCCTGGGCCCGCGCCGACTGGGAATTCCACGCGCGTGTGGCAGAGGCGTCCGCCAACCCGCTGCTCCACGAGCTGTATGTCAGCTTCGGCGGCGTTTTCCACAATGACCTGCTCCGCCAGCAGCGGCGCGAAGGTTTCAACGGGCTGCCGCTTGAGGGCCACGACGAACTGGTGGACGCGATTGTCGCCCGCGACGAGGCGGCCGCCGTCGCGAGCGTTAACCGGAACCTGAATTCCTGCGCGGAATGGCTCCAGGAGTAGCCCGTTAGGGTTTTCCCAAGGTGGCCGGATGATGCTCACTCTCAGTGGCATCCGGTCACGCACCAACCCCGCTGCAATCTCGCACCAACCTCGCAGACGGGCTAGCGGTGATCGTGCGGGTTCCATCGTCTTCGGCACGCAACGCCGAGTTCAGGCGGCCGGCCCCTGCACCCCAGCAGCAGGGGCCTGGCTTGGACTCCGATTGGCCGAAGGGCGCTGAACTGGGCCTCAATAGGGTCTTAGTGCCGTAGACCGGGCTTCAGCCGCGGCCAACACTAAGAGTGGCAGGACGCTGACGAGGGTGCCCGCGCTAGGGGTATCTGCACTTGTGCCCCAGTGCCCGCGACGCAGTCCCGGCCTCATCGGGTGTCAGTCTCATCGGATGAGGTGGTGCCGCTGGTGCGGTTTGCCTCAGCACGTGCGCCGCGAGGAGGTTGAGGGTGGGCAAGAAGAAGAAAAAGGCCAAGAACGCCGACAGACAGGACGATCGGGCCGGGCAGAAAATGCCCCGCAAGGAGTACGAAGCGGAGATGGCGGTCCTGCAGGGCGAACTGGTGGCCATGCAGGAGTGGGTGAAGTCCACCGGCGCGAAGGTCTGCATCGTCTTCGAAGGCCGCGACACGGCCGGCAAGGGCGGCACCATCAAGCGCATCGTCGAGCGGGTGAGCCCCCGGGTATTCCGGGTAGTCGCGCTCCCCACGCCGACGGAGCGGGAGAAGTCGCAGATGTACCTCCAGCGCTACATGTCCCACTTCCCTGCGGCCGGCGAGGTAGTCATCTTCGATCGCAGCTGGTACAACCGCGCAGGTGTCGAGCGTGTCATGGGCTTCTGCACCCCGGAGCAGACGCAGAGGTTCCTCGACATGGCGCCGATGGTTGAGAAGGCGATGGTCGACTCTGGAATCATCCTGATCAAGTACTGGCTTGAGGTCAGCGCGGACGAGCAGACCCGGCGGCTCAAGAGCCGCATGGACGATCCTCGCAAGACCTGGAAATTGTCTCCGATGGACCTCAAGTCCTACCGACGGTGGTACGACTACTCCCGGGCAAGGGACGCCATGTTCGAAGCGACCGACACCGCCTGGGCGCCGTGGTACATCGCGGACAACAACGTCAAGAAGCGCGGCCGGCTCAACATCATCAGCCATTTGCTCAGCCAGGTGCCGTATGAACCGTTCCCGGGGCTCGACATCGAACTCCCCAAACGTCAGGAGGCCGGCGACTACCAGGAACCCACGCTGGCCGTCCGGCAAATCCCGACACCATTCTGAGCAGCGTCCCGGCGACGAGGAGGAAGTCATGACGGACAATTCCGGAGCAGCAGATTTGGCGGAGACCGACGTGGACACCACCTGGTACGCGCTGACGCCCTTGGAGGTGGCGGCCGAGCTGCGGGTGGACCCCGGCCGCGGGCTAAGCGCGGCAGAAGCGGAGCTGCGCCTGCAGGAGCACGGCCTGAACGCGCTGGCCGCCGCGGAGCCGGAACCGGTCTGGAAGCGGTTCTTCAAGCACTACCGGGACTACATGCAGATCGTGCTCGTGGTCGCCGCCCTGGTCAGCCTGATAATCGAGGAGTACGGGACCGCGATTGGCCTCGCCCTGCTGACGCTGTTCAACGCGTGGCTGGGCTATCACCAGGAAGGCAAGGCTGAAGCGGCCGCCGCTTCCCTGGGGAAGATGATGAAGTCGATGGCCAAGGTGCGGCGCGACGGTGAGATGGCCGAGATCCCTGCCGAGCACCTTGTGCCCGGCGACATCGTGGTGGTGGACGCCGGCGACCGGATTCCCGCCGACGGCCGGATCATCCTCGCCGCGACGCTCCAGATCGAGGAGGGCGCGCTGACCGGCGAAAGCGTAGCGGTGGAAAAGGATACAGCGGCCATCCGCCGGCACGAGGTCGGAATCGGCGACCGCTTGAACATGGCCTTCATGAACACCAACGTGACCCGGGGCCACGGCGAAATCCTCGTGACCACCACAGGCATGGGCTCGGAAGTGGGCCACATCGCCCACATGCTGTCCGGGCAGAAGGAGGAGAAGACTCCCCTCACCAAGCAGGTCGACCGGCTCACCATCTTCATCATCATCGCGGCGCTCTTCGCCTTCGTGGCGATCGTGGTCATGGGCCTGGCCCAGGGCGAGTCCTTCGTGGTGCTCTTCGGAATCGGCGTGGCCCTGGCCGTTGGCTCGATCCCGGACGCGCTGCCCGCCGTCGTCACCACCATCCTGTCCGTAGGCTCGGTCAACATGGCCAAGAAGAATGCCATCATGAAGGTCCTGCCCGCGGTCGAGACGCTGGGCTCCACGTCGGCCATCAACTCGGACAAGACCGGCACCCTGACCCTGAACCAGATGACGGTACGGGAAATCGTGACCGTGCAGCACCACTACACCGTCAGCGGTGAGGGCTACGGCTTCGACGGCCAGGTCAAGCGGACCACCGGCGACGCCGAGCGTGACCTGGACTATGTGATGTTCCCGTGCGCGCTGTGCAACGACTCGGATATCCAGGACGGCGAAGTCATCGGGGACCCCACGGAGGCGGCGCTGTACGTGCTCGCGCAGAAGGGCGGCGTGGACGTCGGAGAGTTCCGCAGGAACAACCCGCGGGTTGCGTCCGTGCCCTTTGACTCCGACTACAAGTTCATGGCCACCTTCCACCTGATGCCGGGTGCCGATGGCAAGCCTGTGATCCGGGCCTACGTCAAAGGGGCGCCCGACGTCGTCCTCAACAGGTCCTCGTCCGCGCGGATGCCGGGCGGACGCGCCGAGACCCTCACCGACGACATGCGGGCCAAGGTGCTGGTCGCAAACGAACGCATCGCCAGCCAGGGCAGGCGGGTGCTCGCCCTGGCGCAGCGCGAGTTTGACCCGTCCACATTCCAGCCGTCGGGCGACCTGATGGCGCTGATGCAGGACCTGGAGATTTCGGCGCTGATCGGCGAGGTGGATCCGCCGCGCCCCGAGGCGGTGGCCGCCATCGCCAAGGCCAAACACGCCGGCATCCGGGTCAGGATGATCACCGGCGACCACGCCGTCACCGCGGCGGCGATCGCCGCCGAACTGGGCATCCGGGGCCGTGCGGTCACCGGCGCCGACTTCGCGGCGATGAGCGACTCGGAGGCCGAGAGCCAGGTGGACGGGATCGGCGTGATCGCCCGGGTGGCGCCCGAGCACAAGGTCAGGCTGGTCGAGGTCCTCAAGCGAAAGGGCAACATCGTCGCGATGACAGGTGACGGCGTGAACGACGCGCCGGCCATCGCCGCGGCCGATATCGGGATCGCGATGGGCATCACGGGCACCGATGTCGCCAAGGGCGCGGCCAAGATGATCCTGGCCGACGACAATTTCGCCACCATCGTGGCCGCGGTCGAGGAGGGCAGGCTGGTCTACGACAACCTGCAGAAGTTCATCCGCATCCAGGTCGCCAACCTGTTCATGTTCATCCTGGCCTTCATCGGATCGTCGGCGTTCGCGATCGCCGGCACGGCGCTGCTCAGCCCGGCCCAGGTGCTCTGGATCCACATGGCCATCGTCGCCCCGATCGGTGCCGTGATGGGCCTGGATCTGGCGACGCCGGGCATCATGGACCGCAAGCCCCGACCCTTCAACCAGCCGATCATCGTCCGGTCGATGATGGTGCGCCTGTTCGTCGTCGGGCTGGTTATGGCCGCCGCGACGCTGATCCTCGTGCAGATCGGCAAGACCAGCTACGGCGCACTAGAGATCGGCCAGAGCATGGCCATTGTTGGCCTGGGCTTGATGAACATTGCCGTCGCGCTGAACCTGCGGTTCCCCGAGGAGAGCGCGTTCGGGCCCTCCACGTTGTCCAACCCGAAGCTGCTCCTGGCGTTCGCCTGGGCAATCGTAGGCTCGATGCTGATCTCCCAAATGCGGGTCCTGCAGGACCTGTTCGGCACCGTCCCGCTGACCGGCGAACAGTGGCTGATCTGCCTGGTGCCGGCTGTGGTGCTGCTGCTCCTTGGCGAGCTGTTCAAGCTGATACTGCGGGCCAGGCGGCAGGCCGGACGGCACCAGGTCCTGAGTGAGCCCGTCGCCGCCTGACGCGGTTTCTAGCGGAAACTGCGGCGGGGCCGCCCGGTTGGGCGGCCCCGCCGCAGGTTCGCAGCTAGCTAGCGGGTGCGCAGCAGTTGGCGCAGGCGCGCTGCGCTAGCTACGGATGAAGCCCTTCAGGACGTTCTTGGGGCGCTGCATTTCGCCGTGCTTGGCCCCGAGGACAATCACCCAGCCGGCGAACACGGGAATGGTCCACTGCAGGATCTTCAACTGCTGCTGTGCCGTCTTGAGCTCCTCGGAGGCGTCCGGCTTCGGCTCGGTGGCACCCCTGGCGCCCTCGGCGGCCAGCTTTTCAACTTTCGCTCCCAGCAGGCCGGCATACAGGGTCACGGCGGCACCGGCGAGGGTCACCACCGACTTGTAGACGCTCAGGCGTGCAACACCGTCCTGCGCGGTCAACCGTCCCTTGTTCTCCTGGAGGATGGCGAGCCCGGACAGCAAGTGCGCTCCGAACGCCCCCGCCTGGTACGGCGCCCACTTCTTCCAGCCCAGGCTGGACAACCGGGCACGTTCCGCCGGGTCCTTGGCCTCGGCAGCGGCACCGTTCAGCCCTATGGCCCCCATCAGCGAACCGCCGAACCAGGCGGCTGCCGTCAGGTCATGAATGGATCGGGCAACAAGATTACCTGCCATGATGAGCTTCCTATCGTCTGTCGTCGAAATCGGGAATCGCAGCGGCAGCCACTGGCGCGGTGCTGCCGGGAGCATGTCCAAATAGTCGGGCATGATTCGGCCATGGTAAGCACACTTACCAAAAAGTTGGTAGCCCGTGTGTCCGGGCCGCCTCAGGAGCCGGAAACCCGGTGCCTGCGCGTAAGATCAGCGCCATGGAAGAAACTGGTCAACTATTTGGATGGTCGTTCGGTGACAGGACCCGGATCGACGAAGAGGGATACCTGGACACCCTTCGCGAAGCCGCACTGGAGAACGCGAGGCACGATGCTGCCTCGCGCGGATTTGAAGTCGAGGCCGGATCGGAAACATACACGGTGATCGAAGAGGGCGGGACGCTGGTCGAAGCGGACACAGTCCCCGGCGGACTCGTGGTCCGGTGCACGGTGACGGTAGTGGGAATCGGCGCGGGGGCACTCCACGCCGAAGGCCCCATGAACGGCTGAACGGGCGGAAGGCGGCGGCACCGATGTCAGAGGACGACACTGCGTTCGGAGACGCCGCCGATGCCGCCGAGGCGGCCTCGAACAGCACGGTGCTCGACGTCGTCGCCCGTTCGGGTTTCGCCGTCATGGCGCTGCTTCATATCGTGATCGGAGCGATCGCCGTCGCCCTGGTCCTGGGCGCCCCCGGCCAGGCCGAGCCCACCGGAGCCATCGAACAGCTCGCCGCCAACCCGTGGGGTCCGGCCGTGATGTGGGCGTGCTGCCTCGCCTGCGGCGGCCTCGCGCTCTGGCAGTTGAGCGAAGCGACCCTGCGGAGCCGCCGCCTGCCGCGCGGCGAACAGCTGGGCAAGCTCGTTTCCTCCGGCTTCCTAAGCATCGCCTACGGGAGCGTCGGGCTGAGCTTCGCCGGCTTCGCACTCGGCCAGCGCGGCGACTCAGGCGACTCGACCCGGGACTTCAGCACCGCGGTGGTGGCCAGCCCGTTCGGCGTGCCGTTCCTGATCGCTCTCGGCCTGACCGTCATCGGCGTCGGGGTGTATTTCATCGTCAAGGGCTTCGGGAAGAAGTTCAAGGACGAACTCCGCCATTTCGAAGGGAC
>JBKPJW010000058.1:0-9006 GCA_046730875.1 Actinomycetota bacterium
GTGTAGGTGACGTCGCCGGCCAGTGAGAGCTGTTCGGTGCGCTGCGGAATCGGGGTGGGCAGCGGTGCCGGCGCCACCGGGTTGGACGGGACCTTGGCGGCGGCCGCGGCGGCGGCGGAATTGAGGGATCCAGCGGCCACCATCCCTGGCGTCACCAGCGGAATGGCCTCGGTGGCGTTCTCGCCCGCGGACCCCGCGGCGCCGAGGCCTTGGGCCGCCTTGATCTTCTCGACGGCGATCTCGGCCTGGGTGGGCCGGCGGACGCCTGGCGCGACATCGGCCGCGGCGCCGGATCGCGCCTTGGCACCCTTGGCGGGCGCTGCGTCGTCTGCCGCTTCCTCCTCTGCGATGAGCGCACGCTCGAACGCTTCGTCACCGACGTAGCCCTCCAGGCCGGTCTCATCCTCGGGATCCTTGCCGAAGAGGCGTTTGCGCTTCCTCTTGGGCGCGGCCGGTGCGTCGTTTTCGTACAGGTAGCTGCGGTCGTGACGGTCGTCGGCGTCGTGGTCCCGCAGGTCGATGCCCATCAGGTGCTCGTAGCCGTCCCGGAGACGGCTCGGGATGGCGCCGAAGGGGGTGGCGGTGATGATGAGGAGGGAAGTGAAGGCCAGGAGGCCGTATATCGCCACGGGGACTGCGGGGTGCACGGCCGCCAGCGGGGCGGCGGCGAGGTATCCGAGCATGCCGCCGGCCCGGCGCAGGCCGTCGAAGCCGTCCGCGACGGTCGGCTGGCCGCCGATGATGTGGGCCAGGCCGGTTCCGGCGAACGTCATGATGAGGAAGCCGATGCCGATCCGGTTGTTGCCGCGGCCGTCGTCGGGCTGGCGGAACAGGCGGAAGGCGCACACAAAGAGCATGAGCGGCAGCAGCAGGGAGATCCAGCCGAACGTGCCGTTGACGACCGCAAAGACGAGGTCGGGGAACCAGCCCCGGAATCCCCACCACGCGAACGTGGCAACGAAGACTCCCAGGGCCAGGTTGAACAGGGCGGCGCCGTCGCGGCGGTCCTCAGGAGCGAGGTCGCTGACGTCGTGGCCGACCCGCCGGATGCCTGCGCCGACGACGTGGCCAATGCCGAGCCATGCACCGGCCAGCACCCGCATAACCCATGGCTGGTGCGGCTCAACGGCGGCCAGCTGTCGGGTCCGGGCCGTTCCAGTGGTTCCGCCCGCGGTTCCCCGTGGCCGGGGGGTTTTGGATGCGGCGGGGCCGGACCCCCTGCCGGGAGAACTGCCTGATTTGCCGCTTGAGTTTCCTCTAGGCGCGGAAGAAGTACGAGTCGCCATACTCGCCACGGTACCGGATGCCGGGCCGAAAACCCCGGATTTCCGGGCGTCCGGCATCATGTTGCCTCCGGTCCCCAGCGGAAACAGGTCTCCTCCCGGGCTGGGTTGCCAACGGAAACGGCCTCCCCCGCCTGCCGCGGCCCTGAGGCTGCGAGCTGGCCGGGGAGGCCGTTCACCGGGCATGCGCCCGGCAGGTGTGATGGCTTACGCCCGGTGAACCAACTGAGGCTTACGCCCGGTGAACCAACTGAGGCTTACGCCTCAAGGACCACCGGGATGATCATGGGCTTGCGGCGCAGCTTGCGGTTGACCCAGGTGCCCACGACGCGGCGGACCACCTGCTGCAGCTGGTGCGTCGTGTGGTCCGTGCGGTTCAGCACGGCCTCTTCGAGGGCCTCGTTGATCTTGGGGATGATCTCGTCGAAGACGGAATCGTCCTCCGCCACGCCGCGGGCGTGGATCTCCGGACCGGACACCACCTTGCCCGTGGCACGGTGGATGACGGTGATGATCGAGATAAAGCCCTCGTCGCCGAGAGTCTGGCGGTCCTTGAGGTCCGCTTCCGTGACTTCGCCCACGCTGGAGCCGTCAACGTAGACGAAACCGACCTCGACCTGGCCGACGATGTCGGCCTGGTGGTCGCGCAGGTCGATGACCGTGCCGTTGTCCGCGAGCAGGATGCTCTCCTCCGGCACGCCGGATTCGAGGGCGATCTTGCCGTTGGCGATGAGGTGGCGGGTTTCGCCGTGCACCGGCATGGCGTTGAGCGGCTCAAGGATGTTGTAGCAGTACAGCAGTTCGCCGGCGGCCGCGTGGCCGGAGACGTGCACCTTGGCGTTGCCCTTGTGGATGACGTCGGCGCCGAGCTTCAGCAGCCCGTTGATGATGCGGAAGACGGCGTTTTCGTTGCCCGGGATGAGGCTCGACGCGAGGATGACGGTGTCGCCCTCGCCGACGACGACGCGGTGGTCGCCGTTGGCCATGCGGGACAGGGCCGCCATGGGCTCGCCCTGGGAGCCGGTGGACATCAGTACAACCCGGTTGTCCGGCAGGTTGTCGATGTTCTTGATGTCGACCAGGATTCCGGCCGGCACCTCGAGGTAGCCCAGCTTCGCGGCGATGGCCATGTTCCGGACCATGGAGCGGCCCACGAAGGCCACCTTGCGGTTGTGGTTGGCCGCGGCGTCGAGGACCTGCTGGACGCGGTGCACGTGGGAGGAGAAGGAGGCGACGATGATGCGCTTGGAGGCCTGGCCGAACAGCCGGTCCAGCGTGGGTCCGATTTCCTTCTCGGCGGTGGTGAAGCCTGGCACGTCGGCGTTGGTCGAGTCCGACATGAACAGGTCCACGCCCTCTTCGCCCAGCTTGGCGAAGTGCCGGAGGTCGGTGATGCGGCCGTCCAGCGGCAGCTGGTCCATCTTGAAGTCACCGGTGTGCAGGACGGTGCCACCCGCGGTGCGGATGAACACGGCCAGGGCGTCCGGGATGGAGTGGTTGACCGCGACGAACTCGCATTCGAAGGGCCCGAACTTCTCGACCTCGCCTTCGACGACGGTCTTCGTTTTCGGCCTGATCCGGTGTTCCTGCAGCTTGGCCTCGATCAGGGCCAGTGTGAGCTGCGAACCGACAACGGGAATGTCGGCGCGGAGGCGCAGCAGGTAGGGGACGGCGCCGATGTGGTCTTCGTGACCGTGGGTCAGGACGACTGCGAGGATGTCCTGGACGCGGTTCTCGATGTAGGAGAAATCCGGCAGGATGAGGTCGACGCCGGGCTGGGTCTCCTCAGGGAAGAGGACGCCGCAGTCGACGATGAGGAGCTTGCCCTCGATCTCGAAAACGGTCATGTTGCGGCCGATTTCCCCGAGTCCGCCGAGCGGCACGATCCGCAGGGTGTTGTTCGGGAGGCGGGGCGGCGTGACAAGGCCGGGAAGGGCGGTTTGGGTCATAGTGCACTACTTTCCAGGCGGAGGCCGGGCTGGTTCTTAACGATCAGGCAATGCTCCCGATCAGGAAAAGACCATCCCCGCTTCCGCCAAATCCTCGCGGATGGTTGCGATCTCGGCCTCGCCCGGCTCCACGAGGGGCAAACGGACAACCGAGTTGGGCAGGACTCCCTGCCACTTAAGAACCTGCTTGGCAGCGACAGCACCCTGAATGTGGGTCATCACTGCGCGGACCACGGGGTCCAGTTCGAAATGTAGGGTGCGGGCGGTATCAAAATCGCCTGCAAGTGCGGCATCGATCAGCGCCCGGAACTGCCGGGACGCGACGTGCGCGGAAACACTGACCAGCCCGACGGCGCCGGCGGCCATCCAGGGAAGCGTGAGGCCGTCATCGCCGGAGTAGACATCAAGATCGGTGTTGGCCAGAACGCGCGTAATGGCGGCGAAATCGGCTTTGGCATCCTTGAGAGCAACGATCTTGGGGTGGTCGGCAAGCCTGATCATGGTCTCCGGCTCGATGGGTACACCGGCGCGGCCGGGGATGTCGTACACCATCACGGGGAGGTCGGCGGCGTCGGCCACGGCCTCGACGTGCGCCAGGATGCCGGCCTGGCTCGGCTTGTTGTAGTACGGGGTGACGATGAGCTGGCCGTGGGCGCCCGCCTTGGCGGCCCGCTTGGCCATCTCGATCGAGTGCGAAGTGTGATTGGTCCCGGTTCCGGCGATCACCTTGGCGCGGTCGCCGACGGCCTCGACGATGACACGGAAGAGCTTCTCTTTTTCGTCGTCCTCGAGAGTTGACGTCTCGCCCGTAGTGCCGGAGATGACGAGGGCATCATTGCCGTCGTCCACGAGCTTGCTCGCCAGCTCTGCCGACTGCCGATAGTCAACCTCACCGTCCGAAGTGAAAGGTGTGACCATGGCAGTCACGAGGGTCCCGAACGTGTAAGAGCGAATATCAGAGTCAGCCATATGAAAAACGTTACCTTGTCCCCGGCATGTTAGGACAATGGCGGCGGTGTGACGAACGTCAAACTCGCCCTCCGGCACGTCACGTTTTCGCCTCCCAGCCGGGCTCAGGGCCGCTGAAACCGCGCCAAGGCGCCGTACTGGAGGCTCACGGTCAATACCTCGGTGCCGGTCCCGGCCGCCTGCCGGATCGGAAGACCGCCCGGGCCCCAAAAGCCGCTCAGGCCGCAGGAAGGCCCAAGCGGCGTGACTCCCGCCAGGTTCGCCAGTACGGTGAACATCCGGTTGTCCATGGCGCGGGCTCCCAGATGGAGTCCGAGCCGATGGTCCTCTCCGGCGGTGTAGAGCGCCGACACGGCGTAGATGTCCGCACCAGCTTCCGCCGCCCACTCCGCATGGCGCGGCTGGGCGACGTCCAGGCAGATGGCCAGGGCAACCCTCCAGCCGTCGATCTCAAGGACCGCGGGGTGACTGCCGGCAACGAACGTCTGCTGCTCCGAACCGTGAAGCCGCGTCTTGAAGCTGCGGTCAATGGTGCCGGACGGGTGGACTGCCAGGGAGGCCAACCGTGGCGTGCCGTCCTCCTCCTTGAATGCGGCTCCGACCACGGCGGTAATTCCGGTCCGCCGGCAGATTTCCCGGACGCCGTCCAGCCGCCCGTCGGCCGCGCTCAACCACTCCTCGGGACCCGCCAGAAGGTCCAGCCGGTATCCCGTCAGGGACAGTTCCGGGAAGATGACCAGCCGGGCTCCGTGGGACTCGGCGTCTTCAATCAGCCGGATGTGTTCGGTCGCGTTGGCGGCGACGCCCCCATCCAGGGCCTCGTATTGAACGGCGGACAGTGTCAGGTCGGTGATTGAAGCAGTGGTCACCCTGCCATCCTAGGCAACTCCAGGCATCTGCGATCAGTGCTCGCGTCCGGCGGCTCAGGTCGAACCAGTAGACCCTGCCGAGGGTGCGGGGGGCATCGGGGGCGCAGGGGGCATCGAGGACGCCGACGGCGCAGGGGGTATCGAGGACGCCGACGGCGCCGAGCAGTAACGTCCGACGGCGGCTTCGCGCAGGGACTCCGCCCAGGCGGCGAGCCGCTGGGCAGCGCGTACGTAGTGGAACAACTCTATCGGAGTGAGGGCGTCGACATCCGTCTCGGCCAGCCGCCTGGCCAGCTCGGCCCCCGGCGGCTGCGCAGCCAGTGCAGTACCTTCCTGGCCCCACTGGACATCCTCAGCCGGCTCTCCGGCGACCAACCGCCGGAAGAGAAAGTCCACGACGCCCGGGCTCATCGCTTTGAGGACTCCACCCCCGACGCGGCCCCCAACTCGGTCGCCAACGGCGGCCTCCGCCTGACATCCGTCCGCACGCCCCCCGGGCGGCCCCGTAAACTCCCGGCTGGTAAATTCCGGATTCAGGAATGCGGGCTCTGAGGCGTTGTTCATGCGCCCATCGTATTCGAACATATATTCGAAAACAAGACCTGATCTGGCACGAATGAAGTTGCTGCCCGGCCGAACATGAGACGATCAGATGGTGACCGCGCGCGGAATGACCACTGCTTCCCGGGCCGGCAAGGGCACTTCCTCCGCCGCCCGGCTGGCCGGCATTGACGCCGCCCGCGGCCTTGCGCTGCTGGCCATGATGGCGACACACGTGCTCGCGACCTTTGAGTCGAACGCGCAGCTCACACCAACCTGGGTCGGGCTGGCGTTTTCCGGGCGCGCTGCCGCGCTATTCGCCGTGTTGGCCGGAGTCGGCCTCGCCTTGTCCACGGGAAAGCAGCGGCCGCTCGAGGGGCCCGAGCTCGGGGCGGCACGCCGGGGCATCGCCTTGAGAGCGCTCGTGATCGGCGCGGTCGGGTTCTCCCTGGGCGGCCTGGAAGTCAACATCGCCATCATTCTGGTCCACTACGCCCTCTTGTTCCTGTGCGTGCTGCCCTTCGTCGGGCTCGGCGTGAAGCGGCTGATCGCGATTGCGGCCGCCTGGATCCTGGCGGCGCCTGTCCTTGCCTACCTGCTCCGGCCCTGGCTGCTGTTCTCCCTCCCGCCGCTGCAGCTGGGACATAATCCGGCTTGGGAGGATCTGGCGACACCGGCCACCCTGCTTGGCGACCTCTTCCTCACGGGCTATTACCCCGTGCTGCAGTGGATCACCTATCTCCTGGTGGGCCTGGCGATTGGACGGATGGCGCTGTCGAAAGCTGTTGCGCCGTTCCTGCTGCTGGCTGTCGGAACGGCGGTGGCAGTTTTTGCCAAGTGGCTGGGGATAGTCCTGATGGAGGACTGGGGCGGGAGGCAGGCCCTGCAGTCGCAGATCGGCGATCCCGCCTACCCGCTGGACAGCCTGCTGCAGGTCAACCTGGCCGGCATCGAGCAGTCAGGCTCCATGTGGTGGCTGGCTACGAGTGCACCGCACGCCGGTACCACGCTGGATCTGCTGCATACGTCGGGGACCGCCGCTGCCGTGATTGGCCTCTGTCTCCTGCTGGGGCGGCTGGGCGAATGGTTGGAGCTGGATCTGCTGCTCCCGCTCCGCGGTATCGGGGCCATGACATTGAGCCTCTACACAGCCCATTTATGCATCATGGCTGCCCTGCACGATCAGCCGCTAATGCCCGGCTGGACCGTGGAGGGCGTGTACTGGGCGCAGGTAATCGGCATGCTGGGGGTGGGTGCGATCTTCGCGGCGCTTGCCTGGCGCGGGCCGCTGGAGTGGGTGTCCCACGCTGCCAGCGAGGTCGGCAAGTACCGGCCAGCCCAGGTCCGCCTGCCCTCCCGCTTCCGCTAAGTTCTGCAGCCGCCAGGCTCCGCCCGGCTAGGGCCTCTGCGCCTGGAACCGGACTCCACCCGGCCAGGGGCTTCTGCGCCCGGAACCGGACTCCGCCGGCTAGGGCTTCTGCGCCCCGGAGCGGAACATCCGCACGGCGTCGCGCATCGAGGCACGCGCCCTTTTGCGGTCGCCGGCGGCATCGTAGGCACAGCTGAGCCGGAACCAGGAACGCCAGTCCTCCGGGGCGGCTTCGGCTTCGGCGCGGTACTTCTCAAATTCGAGGTCCGCGGCTTCGCGGATGATCCGGCCGGCGGGCGTGCGGGGCAGCGTGTCTTCCGGCAGGCCGCCTTCGGCCTCGAGGATCTTCGCCAGACGCTCCGTGCGGGCGCCGAACAGCAGTTCCCGGATCAGGGCCCAGGCTCCGATGACCGGGAGCACGAGGTAGGCAACGCCGATCGCCTTCGCGGTGAGGTTGGGGTCTGTCATCAGGAGCAGGGAACGTTGCAGGGACACCACCAGGTAGAACACCAGCAGCAGGGTGACGGCTCCCACCCAGATCTTGGTGCGGTTGGCTTTCAGGGCTGTCAGGGCAGCGGACACCGGTCTCAGATTCCCAGGTCGAGGTAGCCGTCGAGTCCCAGGGTGAGGCCGGGGTGCGCGGTGACGTTGCGGACCCCGATCAGCACACCGGGCATGAAGGAGGCCCGGTCGAAGGAGTCGTGGCGGAACGTCAGCTGCTCCCCCGGCCCGCCCAGGAGGACTTCCTGGTGCGCGACGAGGCCGCGGAGCCGGACGCTGTGGACCCGGACGCCGTCGACGTCACAGCCGCGGGCACCCGCGAGCTCCGTGGTGGTGGCGTCGGGGCTGGCGGGTACGCCTGCGGCGGTGCGCTCGGCCGAGATCAGCTGCGCTGTACGCACGGCCGTGCCGGAGGGGGCGTCCACCTTGTCGGGGTGGTGCAGTTCAATGATTTCAACGGAGTCGAAGTACTTGGAGGCCTTGGCGGCGAAGGCGGAGGCGAGGACGGATCCGACGGCGAAGTTCGGAGCGATGAGGACGCCGACGCCGGGCCGGTCGGCGAGGAGCTTCTCCAGCCCCGCGAGCCTGTCGGCATCCCAGCCGGTGGTACCGACGACGGCGTGCATGCCGTGCTCGACGGCGAAGCGGACGTTTGCCTCGGTGCTTTCGGGGACGGTCAGGTCCACCACGATCTGCGCGCCGGAGCCGACAAGCGTGTCCAGGGAGTCGTTGCGGCCAAGGGCGGCGACGAGCGTCAGGTCCGGGGCTGCGTCGACGGCTTTGACGGCCTCGGCGCCCATGCGCCCGCTGGCGCCCAGCACGGCGACTGAGAGTTGTTCGGTCATGCCATCAACCCTACCGCCGGGGCTGTTGCCTTCAGGAACCGGCGGCCTTGGGTTACAGCCGCGGGTCAGGGCGCCCGCTCCCCTGCTGCGTGCCTACTCGCCGGCTCCCACCCACTCCACAGTGCCGTCGGCGAAGAACTGCTCCTTCCAGATCGGCACCTGCGCCTTGATCCGGTCCACGAGTTCGGCACACACGGAGAAGGCCTGGCCGCGATGGGCTGCGGACACGGCACAGACCAGGGCGGGATCGCCGATCTCGAGCATGCCGATCCTGTGGGCTGCCCAGATGCGGACCGGCTGCCGCCGTGTGTCGGCGCCGCCAGCGCTGCCGTCGGACGCCGGGCCGGCAGCCGGGTCGCCAGCCGGGTCGCCAGCCGGAGCGGAGTGCTCCGCCACAAGAGCGGCGACGACGTCGGCCATCACCTGGTGCGCCGTCGGGTGGGCGCTGTAGCTGAGCCGGGAAACCTGCCTGCCGCCGTCGTGATTTCGGACGACGCCGCTAAAGCTGACCACCGCTCCTGCCGTGTCCGACTCGACCGCGGCGATCGCCTGCTCCACCGAAATGGGCTCGGCGCTGAGCACGGCGTGCACGACTTCAAATCCTGTTTCAGTGCCCATGGCTGCCTTCCAGCTGGTCGCAAAGATGTCCAAGGATGGGATCCAGCACGCCCAGGCCATCTA
>JBKPJW010000059.1:0-2497 GCA_046730875.1 Actinomycetota bacterium
GTCTTCCCCAGCGGCCTTCCGACGGCGTCGATCCCGGTAGTGCGCGCCGCGGTCTGAGGCGCCGACCACGCGGCATAGTGAGGCAGTTAGGGGCGGACGACGGCGTCGACCCGCCCCTAACTGCCCCTCAGGCCGCCTGCCGGCTCTCCCGCGCCCCCGGACTCCTCCGCGCCGGATTTCTCTGCGTCCGATTTGTCTGCGTCCGATTTGTTTGCGCCGGGTTCCTTGGTTCCGGCCTCCTCGGTTCTGGAGGTCAGCGGATGGGCCAGCTCATCGGCCGGCATCCGGGCCACCGCCATCGCGACGACCGCCATCACGGGACACACGGAGCCGGCCACGAGGAAGATCACCCAGAGCGGCAGCACCTCCGCCGCCGGGCCGGCCAGTGCCATGGAGACCGGCATGAGGGCCAGCGACACGAAGAAATCCAGGCTCGAGATCCGGCCCAGCAGATGCGGCGGCACCCGGCGCTGCAGCAGCGTTCCCCAGATCACCATGCCCACGCTGCCAGTGGCGCCGAAGACGAACAGGGCTGCGGCCACGGCCCAGAAACTGTCCATGAAACCGATGCCGGCGATCGGCAGGCTCCCCGCTCCCCAGGAAACCATCATCACGGTGAGGTAGCGGCGGGGGAGCGGTAAGGACGCCGTAGCAAGCGAGGCTGCGGCGCCCCCGACGCCCGCGATAGCGAGCAGGAAGCCGAACATGCGGGAGTCCCCGCCCAGCTGGTCCCGGACCACGAACGGGACGAGGACTTCGATGGGACCGATCAGGAACAGCACGGAAATGCAGGCCCAGAGCAGGGTCCACAGCAGCCAGGGCGTGCGGACGGTGTAGCCGACGCCCTCGCGGAGGTCGTGGAGCACCGATGTCCTGGCCCGCGACTTGCCGGCGGTGCCGGCGGTGTCGGCGTCATCCGTCGCTCCGGGCTGGCGGTGCAGGAAGTTCAGGATCGAAAAGGCCAGCAGATGGCAGGCCGCAACGCCGGTGACGGCATACGAGGGGGACAGGGCCGCCACCATGATGCCGGCGACGGCCGGTCCGGCGGCCTGCTGCAGAATCGGCCGCATGGTCCCCTCCAGCCCGTTGGCGGCCAGCAGGTCCTCGGGAGGCAGAATCCGCGGCAGAATGGCGGAATAGGCGGGGAAGAAGAACGCAGCCCCGACGCCGAGCACGAAAGCCCCCAGTGCCAGATGCCAGAGCTGGAGCCAACCCGCCAGGGCCAGCCCGCTGATGGTGGCAATGACGGCGAGATTGCCGCCCTCGACCGCGATGATCAGGAGCCGCTGCGGCACCCGGTCCGCTGCGATGCCGCCCGCCAGCAAAAACGCCACGAGCCCGACGCTGCCCGCCGCGGCCACGAGCGAGAGCTCCAGCGGGCCGCCACCGAGATGGATTACTTCGTAGACCATCGCAACGGCCCACATTCCGGAACCGAAGATGGAGATTGCCAGCGCCGTGATCAGCACGCGGTACTCCCGGTGCGCGAAGGGTCGGAGGGCTCGCAGGGCGGGCATGCGCCCAGTCTAATCTCCGGCCAAGCGGCGGGGGTGCTGGCCGTCGCGGTCCTGCGGGAACCCTGCCCCGTGCCCTACTGGCTGTGCCCTACTGCGCGGCCCCGCTGCGCCGCCCCGCTGTGTCGTCCCCGACGGTACCGTGCCCTAATGTTAAGTGAACTTACTTTCCGGTTCCGATGAGAGGCGATCATGGCCAAGCGCAGCAACCCGGCAATAAAGGTTGCCCAGAAAACAGCCCACAGCGCTATGTTCGACGCCGCCGGTCAGCCCCGGCCCGGCGTCCACAACGTGCTCCTGCGGGCGGTTGAAGTCCAGCGGCCCCTGGTGCTGGCCAATATTCGCAGGCTCCAGCGCAGGCACCCCCAGGCTTCGGCGGCGCAGCTCGCCGCCATCCTGGAGCGCGATTACCTGCTGGCCGTCACCGGCGGCGGGGCGCTGGTGGGCGGCGCGGCTGTGATCCCGGGCGTCGGAACGGCAGCCGCGCTGGGTCTCTCGGCCGCGGCGGCCGTCGGCTTCCTCGAAGCCACGGCCCTGTACTCCACATCGCTGGCTGAACTGCACGGTGTGCGGATGGTGGATCCGGAGAGGGCCAGCACCTTGGTCATGGCGATCATGCTGGGCGAAGAGGGCACCGAGCTGCTGAGCTCCCTGAGCGGACAAGCGGCAGGGCGGGGCAAGGGCCCGACCCAGGCGTGGACCTCGGCTTTCACCCGCCGCGTCCCCCTCGCCGGCTTCGGTACGGTGCGTGAGCGGATCCAGACGATGTTCCTGCGCTCCCTGGTCAAAACCCAGGGCACGGCACTGCTGGGCCGCGCGCTTCCCTTCGGCATCGGCGCCGTCGTTGGCGGCGTCGGCAACCGGCTGATGGGCCGCGCCGTCGTCGCCAATGCCAAGGAAGCATTTGGACCCATGCCGGACACGATTCCGGGCGAACTGCAGGCCCTCGCGGAAACAACCGGGCCGGCCGCCCTCTATGACCC
>JBKPJW010000060.1:0-3563 GCA_046730875.1 Actinomycetota bacterium
CAGCTACCTGAACCTGGCATTCCCGTCCGCCGTGACGCTGAACCGGGTGGTGCTGTATGACCGGCCTAACCTGGACGACCAGATCACGGCCGGCACGCTTACCTTCTCCGACGGCAGCACTGTAGCCGTGTCCTCCCTGAACAACGCCGGGCAGCCCCTGACCATCGACTTCACTGCACGCTCCACCACCAGCCTGCGGCTGACTGTCACGACCGTCAGCGGCACGACTTTTAACGTGGGACTGGCAGAACTCCAGGCCTTCACCGGCTGAGCACCTTGCCTTTAGTGTGCTCAGGCTTCCTGCATCGGGGTTTCCCTCTCCGGGGGGATCCAGAATGATGGTCCCCATGAGCAAAGCCAATTCAGCCTCCCGTCCCGTCACCTCGGATAACCCCGCGGTTATCGCCGCGGCCGTCCGGGCCGCCACGGAGGACCTCCGGGAAACGCTGCGGCGGCAGGGCATCGAGACGAGCTTCGAGGACATTGCCCTGCTGGGCCACTCGGAATCCTGGGACGACGACGGGCAGCGCTGGGTCCACGTCGAATGGGACGGTACAGAGGCAGGATAGTGCCCGGCCTCGTCTGGCTGGTTCGGCGGCGGTCTGCAACCGATCCATGCCGGACGCCCGTCCGCCGGACCGGTAGCGGATAAAACGTGGCCAATTGCTGGAATGGTCCGGTTTTCAGGACTATGTTGAAGATATGAACAAGGTAGCGAGCAAGCACTTCGGCGAGGTCGAGCTCAACCACGGGAGGGATCATAACCTCACCGCCAAGCATGAGCTGGGCGGGCAGACGGTGGAGCTTGACCTTAATGTCAACGCGCATGACCATTTCGACGAAGCGGCCATGCACAAGGTTGACTACCGCTTGCGCTTCCTGCCGGAACTGGTGGATCAGGTCCGCGAAATGATTGCAGAGGAACTGGCGCAGGAAGGGACCAGCCCGCAGGAATACCGCCACTTCCATTGCAACGCGATCAGGAACGAACACCTCAAGAAGGTCTTCGGGGTCGATGACAAGAGCCAGCTGACCGACGAGGTCTTCCTCAAGGCACTCAAGCTGGGCCACGTGGGGATCTACCCCGGCCAGCCCGAACGCTACTTCGTCCTCGACTTCACGCTGGGCCAGCACTTCACGGACGAAGTCCTCGTCGCCTCCGCGGACGAGGACGGCGTCGTCGACGACGAAATCCTCTGGGAGTCCTGAACCCTGCAACCCTGAGTCGGTTGCTCCAAAAGTGCCCTACTGAGCGCCCGGAACGGCGGCTGCTCAGCAATCGATGACTAGAAACGTACGACGCCGGCCGGTCACCTCTGAGGTGACCGGCCGGCGTCGTTTGGGTAAAGCGGGGTACTTGACCCTTATTACTTGGCGGATTCCAGCAGGCCGGCGCGGACCGTCCTGGTGGCCGTGACCAGGTTGCGCAGGGACTCTTCGGTCTCGGCGTAGCCGCGGGTCTTCAGGCCGCAGTCCGGGTTGACCCAGAGCTGGCGGGACGGGACGTGCTTGACCGCGGTGCTCAGCAGCTCGGTGACCTCCTGCTCGCCGGGAACTCGCGGCGAGTGGATGTCGTAGACGCCCGGGCCCACGCCGCGGCCGAAGCCATGGGACTCGAGGTCGTGCACAACCTCCATGCGGGAACGGGCTGCCTCGATCGAGGTGACGTCGGCGTCGAGGCCGTCGATCGCGTCGATGATGGCGCCGAACTCGGAGTAGCACAGGTGCGTGTGGACCTGGGTGGCATCCGCGGCGCCGGCGGTGGACAGGCGGAAGGACTTCACGGACCAGTCCAGGTAGGCCGCCTGGTCTGCCTTGCGCAGGGGCAGCAGCTCGCGGAGCGCGGGCTCGTCCACCTGGATGACCTTGATGCCGGCTGCTTCGAGGTCAGCGATCTCGTCCCGGAGGGCCAGTGCCACCTGGTTGGCGGTGTCGCCGAGCGGCTGGTCATCGCGGACAAAGGACCAGGCGAGGATGGTGACCGGGCCGGTGAGCATGCCCTTCATCGGCTTGTTGGTCAGGGTCTGCGCGTACTGGGCCCACTTCACCGTGATCGGGGCGGTGCGAGTGACATCGCCCCACAGGATGGACGGGCGGGTGCAGCGCGAGCCGTAGGACTGGACCCAGCCGTGAACGGTGACGTCGAACCCTTCGAGATTCTCGGCGAAGTACTGGACCATGTCGTTGCGCTCGGGCTCGCCGTGAACCAGGACGTCGAAGCCCAGCTCCTCCTGCAGGTCCACAACGCGCTTGATCTCATCCTTCATGAGCTGCTCGTACTGCTCCGTGGTGAGGTCGCCGCGGTTGGCGCGGGCCCGGGCGGTGCGGATTTCCGAGGTCTGCGGGAAGGAACCGATGGTGGTGGTGGGCAGCGGCGGCAGGTGCAGGGCCTGCTCCTGGGCTGCCTCGCGGACTGCGTAGGCGGAGCGGTTGAAGTCGGCGTCGGTCAGGGCTGCGGTGCGGGCCCGGACGTCCCCGCGGCGGACGCCCTCGGCTTCGGCGCGGGCGGCGATGACCCGCGTGGCCTCGTCGATGGCCGGCTGGGCTGCTGCTTCGTCGGTCAGCAGGCCTGCGAGGGTGAGAACTTCAACAGCCTTCTGGTCGGCGAAGGCCAGCCAGCTGCGCAGCTGCTCGGAGAGCTGGACTTCCTCGTCGACGTCGTGCGGGACGTGCGCGGTGGTGGTCGAGGTGCTGATGGCAAGCTTGGCCACCGACTTCTTCAGTTCGGCGATTTTGTCCGCCGAGGCCTGGAGGTCATTGCGCCAGATGTTGTGGCCGTCCACGACGCCGGCGACGAGGGTCTTGCTGCCCAGCGCAGCCAGGGCTGCGGCGGAGGGCACCGCGCCCTTGAAGACATCGATGTGCAGGGCGTCGATGCCCGTGGCGGCGAGGGTGCCGAGCTGGCCGTTGAGCGCGCCGTAGGGGGTGGAGACGAACAGCTGCGGGCGCGGGGCCGCGGCGGAGAGGACCTCGTAGGAGCGGGCAACCGCTGCCTGGATCTCCTCGGCGGAGGTGTCCTGGTCCACCACGAGGGCCGGCTCGTCGAGCTGGACCCAGCTGGCGCCGGCCGCGGCGAGCTTCTCCAGCAGTGCGGTGTAGACCGGCAGGACGTCCTCGAGGCGGGACAGCGGGCTGAAGCCGGCCGGGGCGTCGTCGGAGGCCTTGCTCAACAGGAGGAACGTCACCGGGCCGACGATGTACGGGCGGGTCTGAACCCCGTTGGCGAGGGCGTATTCGAATTCCTCGACGATCCGGTTGGAGGTCAGCGCGAAGTTGGTTTCCGGGCCGATTTCCGGCACGAGGTAGTGGTAGTTGGTGTCGAACCACTTGGTCATTTCCAGCGGCTGCTGGTCCTTGGTACCGCGGGCCAGGGTGAAGTAGCCATCGATGTCCAGCTGGCCCTCAGCGTTGAGGAGGTTCCCGAAACGGGCGGGCACGGCGCCGAGGTGGGCGGCGGCGTCGAGCACCTGGTCGTAGTACGAGAACGTGCCGGGAACGGCGGCGGCTTCGGTCAGGCCCAGGCCCTGGAGGCGCCGGGCGGTGCCGAGCTGGATCTCCTTGGC
>JBKPJW010000061.1:0-7331 GCA_046730875.1 Actinomycetota bacterium
AAGCCTCCCTTGGTGGCCTTCCTCCGCGTGACACTGCGCCTCACGGCGCCCGCCGCCGCCGGCGGCGCGGCCCTGGTGTTCCTCGGGATTGTCAACGAGCTCACAGCCACCCTGTTGCTTTCGCCGAACGGGACGCGCACGCTCGCGACCGAGTTCTGGAGCAAGAGCAGTGAGATCGACTACGCCGGCGCTGCCCCTTACGCGCTGCTGATGATCCTGATCTCGGCGCCCATGACTTACCTCCTCTTCCAGCAGTCCAAGAAAGTAGCCGGACAGTGACCGACGTTTACCCGTCACGTGAGGCCCAGTCGCGTCTCCCCGAGCCGCGGGTCGCGGCGTCCGTGGCTCCCAGCACCGACAGCCACCTTGAGATCGACGCGGTCACCAAGAACTTCGGATCCCAAGCCGTGCTCCAGGGCGTCAACCTCTCCGTCGCCAGGGGCGGAACGACGGCGATCGTGGGCCCGTCCGGCTCAGGCAAAACCACGCTGCTGCGCCTGATTGCCGGGTTCGAACACCCCGATACGGGCGGCATCTCGCTCAACGGCAGCAGGGTGGCGGGTGAGGACGCCTGGGTCCCCGCCCACAAGCGCCACGTCGGCTATGTGGCCCAGGACGGTGCCTTGTTCCCGCACCTGACGGTCGGGCAGAACATCTCCTTTGGCCTGGACGCCGCGCAGCTCCCCGGCGGGCACCGCGGCGTCAAGGCCCGGGTCGGCGAACTGCTGGAAATGGTCTCCTTGGACCCGGCCATGGCCAAGCGCCGCCCGCACCAGCTTTCCGGCGGGCAGCAGCAGCGGGTCGCCCTGGCCCGGGCACTGGCCCGCAAGCCCGCGCTGATGTTGCTGGACGAGCCGTTCTCCGCCCTGGATGCGGGCCTGCGGGTGGCCACCCGCCGCGCCGTGGCACAGGTCCTGAAGGACGCCGGCGTAACCACTATCCTCGTCACGCATGACCAGGCCGAGGCATTGTCCTTCGCTGATCAGGTAGCGGTGATGCGGGGCGGCAGGCTGGCCCAGATCGGCAACCCGTTCGTCGTCTACACCCGTCCCGTGGACCGGGCCACCGCCGAATTCCTCGGTGACGCGGTCATCCTTGATGCCTGGATGGAAGGCTCCCTTGCCACGTGCTCGCTCGGCGGGATCCCCGTACGCCGCCCGCCGGCCCAGGGACGGGTCCAGCTGATGCTGCGGCCCGAGCAGATCCGCATTTCCGAGGACGGTCCCATCCGCGGCACCGTGGTGGATACGGACTACTTCGGCCCCGAGACCACGGTGCGGCTTCAGCTCCCTGTTCCGCCGGTCCTTGCCGCCGGCGCCGTTGCGGACCACCGCTACCCCGGCGGCGGGGAAATCATCACCATCCGGCACTGGAACGCCTCCATCGCCCGCCCCGGCACCGAGCTGCGGCTTCGCGTGGTGGGCGAGGCCGTCGCGTTCCCGATGGATGAGCCGCTGGGCTAAGGATCTACCGGCAGCGATGCGCGCCGCGGAGTTCTGGCGGCGCGCAGCCCGTCGGCCAGGATGACCGCGCCGGTCACGGCGAGTGCCAGGCCCAGGGAAGCGAGCACGTCCGTCAGCCAGTGATAGCCCAGATACAGGCGGCTGTAGGCGACCACCAGCGTTGCGGCGGCCGCCGCCGCGAAGGCGAGCACCGACGTCGACTGTTTGCTCGTCCGCGTGCCCCGGCGGGCGATCAGCAGGTAGCTGAGAACCCACAGGAAGACGCCGGCGCCGAAGGTATGGCCGGAGGGAAATGAGAGGGCGTCGTCCGGGCCCAGCAGGAAATCGGAGGCAGCGGGCCGGCCCCGGCCCACATCATGCTTGATCAGGGTGGAAACCGCGAAAGTAGCCGCCATGGCGCCGACCAGCAGGGCCGGACGCCAGACTTCCCTCTTCCAGGCTGCCCAGGCCAGGGCCAGTGCACAGCCGATCACGGTCATCCACAGCGGCGACGTCACCGTGGTCACGGCAGTCAGGATGATGGTGGACAGCGGGTTCCGGGACGCCACGAGCCCGTCATGCACAGGCCCGTCCAAGGCGGCTGCCCCGCTGTTGGACTGCACCGCGGCGAGCATGATCCAGAAGATGGTCTCCCCCGCGATCAATAGGCCCGCGGCCACAAAGAAAAGCCGCCGCTGGGACGGCAGCGGCGGGCGGGTGGAGGGGCGCGGAGCACGCTGGCCTAGGAGCATCGCCCAATCCTGCCAGCACCGACTCCCCGCAGCCCGGATATCTGCTGGGAGTTCGCTGGGCTTCAGGATTGCCGGGCAGTTCGCTACGGCTCCGGGGGCCGCTTGGGCCCCGGGGGCCGCTTGGTTTGCGGGTAAGGGGTCTCGAACCTGGCCAGCATCTCGACGAACCCGGCGATCTTCCTCTCCCGGGTGGCGGCCTGCTTGACCGAGTTCGTCCGGTAGATCAGGGCGTACCGGTTCACGGACGTCAGGACCTCAAACATGGCCTGCGCCCGGGGCTCCGCCGCGATGGCCGCGGCAAGGTCCTCCGGGACTTCCGCCGTGGCTGCGCCCGAATAGGCGGCCTCCCAGCGCCCGTCCGCCTTGGCGCTGAGGACGGCAGCCTGCCCGGCCGGGGCCATCCGTCCCGCCGCCTCCAGGCGTTTGATCCGCTCCACGTTCCGCGCCGACCACACGCTCTTGGGCCCCCGCCGGGTCATCCGCTGGAACGAGCTCTCCTCATCCCGCCGCCGGCCCTGCCCGTCGATCCAGCCGAAACACAGCGCCTCCTGCAGCGCGGCCTCGTAGTCCAGCTCGGTCACCGAGCCGCCTTTCTTGTGCAGCACCAGCCACACGCCGGGGCTCTGTGCGTGGTGCTGCTCCAGCCAGGCGCGCCACTGGGCGGCGTCCTTCACCAGCAATTCCTCAAGTTCAACAGCCATGGCACCATTGTGCTCCCCATAACCACCAGCACCGATTTGGTGGCACGATATCCCTGAGAGCCGGATCCTGTCACAACCTGAGGAGCAACGATGCTGCGTGTCCGCCCGATCCATTTCACCTCCCGCCTTGATGAATGGGAGCGGCTGCTCACCGGACTGGGCATGTTCAAGACAGTTGACGAGCCCACTTGGCGGGAGTTCGACGCCGGCTCCGGACGCCTGGCCCTCCATTTCGTAGAGCAGGGCTCCGCCGAGGACGGCACCACATCCCTGGGCGTCGAGGTGGGCGACCTGAAGGAATTCGCCCGGCGGACCAAGGAGGCCGGGGCAATTGGCGGCGGCACCACCGCGGAACTCATCGAGGCGGATCACGGTCCCTCCTGCCGGGTCACCGCCGCTGACGGTTTCAGTTTCCTGGCCGATCCGGCCACACGCGCCAGCGACGAAAGCTGGGGCGGATCACCGGAAGCGGACCCGGGCATCGCCGTCGTCGGGGTCTGGTTCTCCGAAGACACCGTTGCCGCGGCTCAAACCCTGCGCCACATCGGTGCCCGGCCTCGCCCGGTACCGGGCAGCGGCGGCAACGCCGGCGCCGGCGACACTGACACCGACACGGCCGAATCGGAAGCGTTCACGGCGAAGAACGGCGGGATCCTGATGGTTGGCGCAGGCGCCGGGGCCGGGCGTGCCGGCCTGGGCTTCGAATATGCCGGCGACCTGTACGCCCTGCGCCAGCGCCTTGAAGACGCCGGACACGAGGCGGCGATCATTGGTGAAGGTGCCTTCCTCACCCTTCACGTCGCGAGCCCCGACGCGGACGGCACCGCCCACCCGCCTCTCTGGGTTTCCGCGACACCGGCTGCCGGTTGAACCCGCGGTTACCGGCGGGCGCCTGAACCGCCGAGGTGTGCAGCACGCCCGGCGAATTTCGGCGCAGTACGCGGCTGCGGGGCCCTCATAGGTGCCCCGGCAGCTCCGGAGGCGGCGGCCGAAGTCCTGGAGCAGGCACTGGCCTCGGATGCCGCCGAACCGGCGCTCCTGGCCCGGATCGCGTCCGGTGAACCGCTGGAAACGGTGCCGGCGATCTGAGGGCGGCGCGGGAACGGCTCAGGGATGGGGTAGAACTTAACCATGAATGTGCGCACCCCTGACCCGAATCCCGGCTGGCTCTCCGACGACGACCTGTTTGAGGCGCGGGGCCGGCTGCCGATGGTCTACGTCGAGGCCGTTCCGGTCCGGCTGGACCCCCTGGGGTTTGTGAACGAGGTGGGCACCCTCCTGCAGGCCGACGAGGACGGCACCATGGTCCGTTCTCTGGTTTCCGGCCGCGTCCTCTACCGCGAGACGATCCGTGCCGCTCTGCTGCGCCACATGGAGAAGGACCTGGGCCCGCTCGCCTTCCCGCAGCTGCCGGTCAGCCCGGTGCCGTTCACCGTGGCCGAATACTTCCCGTCGCCGTCCCATACCGGCTTCACCGACGACCGCCAGCACGCCGTTGCCCTGGCCTACATCATTCCTGTCACCGGCGAATGCTCCCCCCGGCAGGACGCCCTCGAGCTGACCTGGATGACCCCGCAGGAGGTCATGAGCTCGGACGTGCAGCTGGAATTCAGCGGCGGCCGCGGCGCCCTGATACGGCAGGCGCTGGCCTTCGCGGGAGTCGGCAACTAGCCGCCTCCTCTCCGGTCCCGCGGCGTCCCGTGACGCTCGGGGCGCCCCCTGCGTCCCCGACTTCACGCATCCGATTTTGTAGACTGTTGGGCGGACCGCAAGAGAACTTTAAGGACTCCCGATGACCCACCCCCCAGCCTCCCGGAACTACAGTGAACACCAGGCTGGATCTCTACGGGCCGGCGACCACCTGATCCTGCCCGACGGAAACCGCTCCGCCGAGGTCCATCGGGTGGACGTTGAAACCGACGATTTCGGTACACCCGCCATGGTCCTGGCGACCCTCAGCGGCGGCGGCGTGCTGCGGATCGCGGCGGGATCAACGGTACGGACCACCGAGGACGCTGAGCCCGGAGGTACCTCGGAGTCCGTAAGGGCCCCGGCCGGCACCGCTGATACTGCCGCTCTGATTCCCACGGATGGACCTTCCTCCCAGCCCGACGCGTCCGACGGCGGGGCGTCCGGCGACGCGTCCGGCGGCGGGGCGGTCCCCGGACCGGAGGTCACCGAACCGGAGGGCAGCGAAACGGAGGGCAGCGAAACGGAGGCCCCCAAATCAGAAGAAGGGACGGTGCCCGGCGCCGCGGGGACCGCCGTCGTCGTTCCTCCCCAGCCCCTTGCGCCGCCCGCGGTGAGCGGCCCCAGCGACGCGGACTTGGCGCTCATCCCGGCCCCTGAGGGCCCGCCGGAGTCTGTCGTGGCGGCCGCAGCCGAAGCCCACCCGGGCTCCGTTGGCGTGCTCCTGCTCGGCGAACGGCTGGCCAAGGGCATCAACACCAAGTCCGGGAGCTGCCTGAAGGATCTCAGCGACCTCGCGCACGAGCTCTTCGTCACCCTCAAGGACGCCGAAAACGCCCTGGCGGTCGCCGATCTGCTCAACGTCCTGCCGTTCGACGGCAACCCCGGCCGTTGGGCTTCGGTGGAGGCATCCCTGGCGCTCTCCAGCTACATTTGCCGCCAGCTGGGCCAGGAGCAGCGCGCCGCGGTTTACGAGAAATTCCTGCGCGCGCCGGAGGCCCTGGACACGGACCCGTTCAAGGCCAGGATCAACGCCAAGGTGCGTCAGCGCTCGCTCAACGAGCCGAACTTGTACGACAAGGAAATCTTCCGCTCGATGGACAACGGGAACCCGGACGCCGAACGCGAGTGGCGGCTCCTGCGGCTCGAGGCTCTCCTATTCCTGCGCGCCCACGGCGGCTCCGAAACCATAGGTGCCACCGAGCTGGAACGCCGGATCGGCAACGAACTCGAGTCCGTCCGCGCCTGAAGCCGCTGCCCCTGCGGCCCTGCCGTCGCCCTGTCGTCGCCCTGCCGTGGGGGCAGGCTCATCGGCCCTGCCCGGCCTACCCGTTGGCCCTACCCGTTCAAGGCCGGGAGTTGTAGATTCACCCCATGACGAACAATCTGAGCGTTGTGATTAATTCTGACGCGCAGCAAGTTTGGACCATGCTGCGCGAACCAGCCATGATCGCCCAATGGCACGGCTGGCAAGCCGACGACCAAGAGGCCGAAATCAGCGAGATCTACTTCGGCCCCAACGTGGTCGAAGGCGCAGACCACACCTCCCTGGTGGTCGACGGTGGAGACGTCTTCACGTTGAAACCTGTCGCCACGGGCACGGAGGTCAGCGTCACCCGAGCGGCGGTCGACCATAATTCCGAGTGGGCCGCCTGGGACGAGGACATCACCCAGGGCTGGCTGACCTTCCTCCACCAGTTGCGCTTCGCCCTGGAACGGCACCCGCACGGCAAGCGCCGGACCCTCTTCTTCTCCGTACCCGGCACCGGCGGGTCGGCGATAGAAAAACTTGGGCTCAGCGATGTCCCCAAGCCCGGCGAACCGTATTCGCTCACCCTGCCCACGGGTGAGGAGATCTCCGGCAAGGTGTGGTTCCGCAGCAACCACCAGGTCGGCCTGACGGTCCACCACTACGCCGAGCACGGTGACGGCCTGCTGATCGTGGCGGACCAGCCCGCCATCGCCGAGGTCCGGCCCGACGGCGGATCCCTCGCGATCGTCTCGACGTATGACCTTGGGGCCCACCAGCTGGAGGCGATCCGCACCCACTGGGACAAGTGGCGGGCTGAGAACTACCCCACATCGGATCCGGTCCACTAAGGCAAGGGCCGCGTTAGCTGGCACACTTGAACCGTGCCAGCCAATCCTGACCCCAGTACTTTGCCCCCGGCGCCCGCCCGGCAGTCCGAGTTCTCGTTCCGCGTGGGCAAGCGCCTCAGCGAGGCGTGCCCGCCGTCGGCCGGGCAGGTCACCGCCAACGGCGGTGAATTCCTGGGCCGGACCGGCACCATCGCGACACCGCACGGCGAGATCCAGACGCCGGCGTTCATCGCCGTCGGCACCAAGGCCACGGTCAAATCCGTACTGCCGGAGTCGATTGCCGAGCTCGGCGCGCAGGCCGTGCTAGCCAACGCCTACCACCTGTACCTGCAGCCGGGCGCGGACATCCTGGATGAGGCCGGCGGGCTGGGCGCGTTCATGAACTGGCGCGGGCCCACGTTCACGGACTCCGGCGGCTTCCAGGTGATGAGCCTGGGCTCGGGCTTCAAGAAGGTCATCGACATGAAGTCGGTGGACAATTCAGGACCCGACGACGCCGTCGCCCCCGGCAAGGAACGCCTGGCCCACGTGGACGAGGAAGGCGTGTGGTTCAAGAGCCACCTCAACGGCGACCGGCACCGCTTCAGCCCCGAGATCTCCATGAACGTCCAGCACCAGATCGGCGCGGACATCATGTTCGCCTTCGA
>JBKPJW010000062.1:0-4444 GCA_046730875.1 Actinomycetota bacterium
CCATCACCATGTTTTCGACTACCTGGTGCGGCTACTGCACGCGCCTGAAAAAGCAGCTGGACGCCCAGGGCATCGGGTACACGGAGATCAACATCGAAGAAGTTGAAGGCACGGCCGATCTCGTGGAGAAGCTCAACGGAGGCAATCGCACCGTCCCCACGATCCTGTTCCCGGATGGCACCGCGGCCACCAACCCCTCCGCGGCCGAGGTCAAGAGCCGGCTCGCCGCCTAGCCCGTTCAGCGAACCAAGAACGACACCAAACCACGACGGCGCGCCCCTCCCAAGGGCCGCGCCGTCGCCGGTTGGAACTGCTACAACTCGAAGCGCGAACGAATATCGGCTGTGCCGGAGACCGCAGCAACGAGGGATGCCGCGACATCGCGCAGTTTGGTGTTGCGGGCGTTGGATGCCTTGCGGAGCAGCGTAAAGGCTTCATCCGGGCCGCACCTGTTCTGGGCCATGATCACGCCGATAGCCATGTCGATGACGGTGCGTGATTGCATGGCGGAAGCGAGGTCATCACGGGCGTCCTGGAGGCGGCCGATGCGCAGGCTCAGGCGCAAGGGACTGGTGGCGTGCCGGGCAATGTCTTCAGCAGCGGCGATGTCGCCGGCCGTGAATCCGGAACTATGCGTGGAGAAGAAACTCAGGGCTGCCCGGGACTCGTCGTCCAGATCCACGGGGATGCACAGGACGGCAAAGTATCCGCATCCGGCAGCTGCCTGGCTGTATTCGGGCCACCGGCCCTCGCGCGCTACGTCCCTGACGTACACGGTGTGCTCTTCACTCATGGCGGTGATGCAGGGGCCCTCGCCCATCTCGCTTTGCACCTTTTCCAGTTCCAATGCCGCCAGGCTGCCGGCGCCGATCGCGGCTGGTTTCCTGGGCCTGGCAACGGTTACGGCGGAAGTGACCGGCCGATCTGTGCGGGATAACCTATCGGCCACATGCCGGGCCAACTCGCCCAAAAAATCCTCCAGGTCCTCGCTTGCCAGGACGAGATCATGGAGCTCGTCGGCGTCCCTGCCGCCCACACGCTGTTCCTCTAGCTTCACCCCCGGCTCCTTCCGGCCGTATGCCCCCAAACAATGCTACATTTCGGGCCACGAAGCGGGGCGGGACTTAGTGCCCGGAATCAGCATGGGGACTGTATTCCCGCAAACGCGAGGCTTCCCGCGCACGCGGTGCTTGCAGCGAATCCGTCACGGCAGGCTATTTGCCGGCGGCGTCCGGGTCCCCGTGGTCGGCCAGACCGGCGTCCGGCGTGGCCCCCGCGATGATGTCAGCGGCGATGTCATGCATCCGCGTGCCCTGGATAGTCGCCGCGCGGCTGATCAACGCCAATGCCTGGTCGTGGCTGCACCGATTCTGGGCCATGACCAGTGCAACGGCGGCATCAATCACGGCACGGGACTGCAGGGCTGAGCGCAGGTGCTCCGGGTAGGGAGGGGCCGGATGAACCCTGAGGGCAAGACGCAGGATGTTGGACATCGACGCGGCAAATTCCTGCACGCTTTCGACGGTGGCAGGAATAAACACACCCGATTCGGATGAGTAACAGTTCAGGGCCGCTGCCGCTCCGGAGTCTGTGGGAATGGGCACGGCGAGTACTGATCGGACGTTTTCCTCAGCCATGCCGCGCGCGTAGGCAATCCAGCGCGGATCGGTTTCCACCTCGGTCACGAGGACGGTTTGAGCAGTCCGCAGGGCGGTCAGGCAGGGACCGTCGTGAAGGCTGTACTGGATTTCATCCAGGCGTTGGGCTTCGGGCCCGCTACTGGCAACCGTGGCTGGACTGCCGTTGCGTTCAACAGTAATCGCGCACAGCATGGGATTTTCGCCGCCAAACGCGGCGGCGGCCAGTGTGGAAAGGCTGAGGAGGAAATCGGTGAAACCCGGACTCTCCAGCAGCAGGTCTTGGAGCTGTTCCGCGGTCGGCGGAGCCCCTGGTTGTGACGAGACGGCGTCCTCTTCCTTGGGTCGCCCTTGCAGGAGGCCGATTTGCGGATGCGCGCTCTAGTTCGTACGCAACCTGGGTGTGAAGACCGTCGGCCGGTCGAACGCTCCGGGGGTATCTCCTTTTTCCAGACTACGCGTGCTGCAGCGTGGTGAACAGGTGTCCTGCGGCCTATGGCCGGTTATGCTGGAATCCGCAGCCGGAGCGCCCCGCCACGGCACAGCGAAACCTGTCGAGGTGGAATATGGACATCGACCTGCCCTTGGCAGAGGAACTTACAGCGGTCTTCGCCCGTGCGTCGCGGATGCTCCTCACCGAGGAAACCGTGGCACACGCTCTGCAGCTGATCACGGACGCCGCCGTCGCAGCCATTCCCGGAACGATGGGCGCGGGAGTCAGCCTGATGAAGTCCTCGGGCCAGCGGCTAACGGCCGCATCCTCTGGCAAGATCGTTTCGCGGGCGGACGCACTGCAGTTCGACCTGGGAGAGGGTCCGTGCCTGACGGCATGGGCAACGGGCCAGCCCGTGCTCGTCAATGATGCCCCTGCCGATCACCGGTGGCCTCATTGGAGTGCCGCGGTGACCTCCATGGGGATCGGGTCAGTCGCCAGCAGCCCGCTTTTGACCGGAACCTCGGCCGTAGGGGCCGTCAAGGTCTATGCCCGCGAAACCGACCACTTCGGCGATTACGCCGTCGGGCTTCTGGCTTTGTTTGCGGAACAGGCATCGCTGTTTGTCGTCCATGCGCAGCCCCGTGAAGCTGCAGCGGCACTGAGCAAGACTCTCCAGCACGCCCTGTTCCAGCGCGACACAATTAGTGTGGCCAAAGGCATGCTGATGGCCCGGGACAACACCGGTGAGGACGACGCCTTCCGGACCCTGATCGCGATGTCCCGCCGGTCAGGGGAAACTTTGCATGAGACGGCAGCGGCCCTGGTCCGTTTCTCTGCGTCGTCCGGCACTTAACTACAAGGCGGAAGCATGGCCTTGAGCAATGAAGAAAGCGAGCAGCGTCGCGGGATTGCTGCTTCGCTTCCTTACACCGGGCTGAGCCTCGATGAACTTTGGTTGAAATACTTCACCTTGGGCGGACAGGCCGGCGAGTTGGAGGTGGAGGCTTATCTCCACGGTGCGATGTCACTGCCGGACCTCCAACGCGACATCCTGGCCCACGCTGTCAACGAACGATTGGATGCGCTGAGCTCCCCGGCGCCAAGGGCTCCGTACAGCAGGCCGGATACGGGCACGTCGGATGCGAACGCTGAACCCGATCAGCGCCCCTGATGTGGTTCGGTCAGGGGCCGGCGCCCGTCGGCTGACCCCTGGCCGTAATCAGCCGGGGTTCACGTCCCGCTATGCACCGCGAAGGGTATTAGCACGGATGCGGCCCACCCCCGATAGGTATTGCACCGGGCCGCATCCGCGCTGGTCTAATGGGGTCCGGGACTAGGGCCCTGGTCCTGGTGGCCGATCATGCGGCTCTGCCCAGGATGGCGTCCGGCGGCGACGCCCGCAAGGAACCAGGGCCGCCGGTTGAGCTGTGCGTTCTCAGCCCTGCTGCCGTGAGCACGGTGAGAGCTGCGGGTGATGCAGTCCGTGTCTGGCTGAGGTCGACTGCGACGGAGAACCCGGGGAGCACTTCTGCAGCTTTCCGCGCCACGGTAAGCAGGGCAACGGCGTTGCGGGCAGTCAGGTCTCCGAGTGGCTTCAGGGCAACCGACCACGAGTCCGGGTCAACGCTGACAGTGACATCGAGTTTGGTGTTCATGAGCCAGAAACTCCCGCAACGAAGTGAGCAGCCTCTTCCTGACCAAATTCAGAATATCAATTGCCCTTGGTGCAGGAAAGGAAAAGAGTGTCACATTTCGCATGCCAATTTACGAATTTGCCCGCGCAGGTCCGTTCCTCTCCTTTGAAATTCCGGGACTCATGCCTTCCCGTCCAGGATCGATGGGCGCTGTCGGGCCAGCTTCTTCGTGAGATCGCCGTAGAACCCGTCGCCTGTCATGGAGTGCCGTTGAACCGAACCGGGCCGGATCCGGCCTGCTGATAGGGTCTGCCCATGGATGAAAACTTGGGGAAGTTCATCGACAATTTCGCGCGCCTGGTAGAGCTTGCGCAGTCCGGGCAGCACCGGGTGCGACAGGGAACCCAGCTGCTGAGAACGCTCACCGACCATCTGGCGGTCCAGGCAGAGTCAGTGGCTGTGGTGGTTGAGGAGATTCCACCGCACCGCTTCGTGGACGCAGACATCCTCATGGAAGAGCTCGCCGCAGAGGACCCCGGGTTCCGGCTCGTGGGCATCGGCGGCGGAGACCAAAGGCACCATAATTCACTGAGCGACATGCTGCAGCAGTCCCAGTTATTTCCCCAATTCCCTTTATCCCAGCCGGACTACGCCAACCTCGCTGTCGGTCCGGACGAACAGCGGCAGGCCGTGGCCCTGGGACTGTGGCTGTTCAGCCACAAAGGCAGTCCAATTGC
>JBKPJW010000063.1:0-1327 GCA_046730875.1 Actinomycetota bacterium
CTATCAATCATAGCCGATAGCAGGCGGGCTGACGAACACCTGCCGCACCCCTGCTGCGCGTCGGCTAAGCACTGTTGGCGCACGTCAGCGCCGGGGCGCAACCGTTCGGCTCACTCTTTGGGACGGAGTTCCCAGAACGCCACCGCGGACGCCGCCGCGACGTTGAGCGAGTCGACGCCCGGGCGCATCGGGATCTTCACGGCGAGGTCGACGGCGGCCAGGGTGCGTTCGCTCATGCCGGCACCTTCCGTCCCCAGCACCAGGGCCAGCCGTTCCGGGCGGCTGGCTGCGAGCTCGTCGAGGTCGACGGCGTCGTCCGTGAGCTCCATGGCAGCCACGGTGAAGCCCTGCGCCCGGAGCGCGGCGAGGCCTCCCGGCCAGTCCTCCAGCCGCGCCCACGGCACCTGGAACACAGTGCCCATGCTGACCCGCACGCTGCGGCGGTACAGCGGATCGCCGCAGCGCGGCGAGACCAGGACGGCGTCCACGCCCAGGGCCGCGGCGGAGCGGAAGATGGCCCCAACATTGGTGTGGTCCACGATGTCCTCCAGCACGGCCACCCGGCGGGCTCCGGCGAGGAGTTCGGCCAGCGGCACGGGGGCGGGCCGGTGCATGGCCGCCATGGCGCCGCGGTGCAGATGGAAGCCGGTGATTTCCTCCAGCAGCGCCGCCGAGCCGACATAGGCCGGGACATCCGGGTACTGCTCGAAAATATCCGCCAGGTCCTCCGCCCACTTTTCGGCGAGGAAGAAGGACCGCGGCCGGTGACCCGCCGCCAGCGCCCGGCGCAGGACGCGGGAGGACTCGGCGATGTAGAGGCCCTCGGCGGGTTCGCGGACCTTGCGCAGATGCACGTCCGTGAGTTGTGTGTAGTCGGAAACCCGCGGGTCGTCGGCGGATTCAAGGTAGTGAAAGGTCACGGGCAGGTCATTTCGGGGCTCTTTGATCGGGGGCTTCGTTGAACAGTCGGGTGCTATTTGAACAGGTTGGCGATCATGAACCCCAGCGCCACCAGGCCCAGGGCGAAGATGACGCCGCGCAGGACCGCCGGGGAGAGCCGGCGCCCCACCCTGGAGCCGAACAGGCCGCCGATCAGGGAGCTCACCGCGATCAGTCCGACCACGCCCCAGTCGATCCGGTCGAAAGCGAACAGGAGGTAGGAGCCGGCCGCAACAAGGTTCACGCCCAGGACCAGGATGTTCTTCATCGCGTTGGCGTTCTGGATGGTCCCGGTCATGAACACGCCCAGGATGCCGACCAGCAGGATGCCCTGGGCCGCGACGAAGTAGCCGCCGTAGACGCCCGCCAGGTACACGAGCACGACGAG
>JBKPJW010000064.1:0-4418 GCA_046730875.1 Actinomycetota bacterium
GGCCCTGCGTTACCATTCCGACCGCCACCACCAGATCGTCGGGAGCAAGCTCGTCGACGGTGATGAGTTCCACTGACCGGTCCTCCATCGCCCGCTGGATCATCTCAGCGTAGACGTAGATGGCCGTCGGGTCGATGGTGCAAGCCAGGAAGTGGGCACCTGTTCTGAGGTTCCGGACGTCCTCGGTAGTGAGTACGGTGCTCATGGGTTGGTTCCACGCGCGGCTGCGGGCAGCACGTGTTCCTCGTCGGCGGACGTTTCGCCTGCCGCCTGGACCCGGATTCGAACGATCCCGGGGTTGCCGTAGGGCATGGCAAAGACGTTCGATTCAATGATGTGGGTCTGCCCGGGGCTGGCGCCCAACTGGACTGCCGCTGAGTGGGCGTCCTCTTCGGCGAGGTTCTGCACGCGTTGCAGGTCAACCCGGCCGCTGACCGTCTCGAGCCTGTCGATCCACGCCGTCAGCGGGGACGCGGCAGTTCCTACCAGTGCAGCGTCCTGCACCGCCGGCAGAGTGGGCGCCAGCCCGAAGGGCAGCGCACTCTCCTGCCACTCGCGGAGGTCGGCAATCACGGAGGGGATGTCGGTGCGAACCGGATGGTGGACGGTGTATGGCTCTAGAATGGCGGCGTTGCTGGCGAGACTTGCGTCAAATCCTTGGCGGATGAGGCTTCTGGCGACAGGCAGGCCTCCACGGGTGTGGCCCACGGTGACCCCGGCCTCCCTGCAGAGAATGACTTCCCCCTCGGGGATTCCCGCCAACGTGGCAGCGCCAAGGATTCCCATCGCGGGCTCGGCGCGCAACCCGTGCACAGGCGTCAAGGCCAGCCGTGACAGAGGTGCGCGGCCGCCGTCGTTCTTTGCAAACGACAAGAGGGTGGCCGGGAACTGGCGCCGGCCTGCCTGCTCAAGCATGGCAGCCAGCTCTTCCCCCGTCTCCATCAGGGCGCTGTTAAGGATGGCCGTGTAGTCGCGGTCCCGGAAAACGCTGGAATAGAAGTCATTGGAAATACTGATCCGCATATCTCTGTCGTTGCTTAGGATGGCATCGGCTATGCGCGTTTCATGGTCCTTTGAGGCTGTCGAACCGACGGAAGTGATCGCCACGTTCCGCGCGTCACCGGCAAGGATGCCGGGGAGATCGACCAGGAACGCCTCCAGGTCCAACCGGGCCAGAGGCCGTCCCCGCAGGTCGTGACCCCCGCGGACATGCACTGTCCGGGTCACTGCCGGCTCAACAAGGGCTGGCAGCACGGTCATGTGAAAGTCGTCCGCGGGGGGACGGGGCGAAATACGGATGGCGACGACGTCGGCCAGTTTCCGCTCCACCAAGACCCGTCCGACGTCGGCAGTGATTTCCGTGATGCCTGACCCGAACTCACGACGCAGCCCGGACAGGGACGACTCCAATGCTTCGGACAAGCTGCCCGCGTGCACCTCCCGAGCGGCGGAAACTACAGTCCGCCCGTCCAGTACAACGGTCCGGCAGCCGGTTCCCTGTAGCCGCAGTCCCACTCTCATTGTTCAGTTCCTGCCTGGCGTCTACCAACGATGAGTATCTGCCGAGTGGCGAATATCTTCCATGTGTATAGAGTGCACTACTGGCCGTCCTCTAGTGCTCCCCCAGTCGCTGAGAGAGCATCGTTGCGTGCTCCTCGGCCTATCGAGACGTTGAAGAAGATACCTAGGGCGGCCCGTTAGCTAAGGCCGATCACTTTGGTCCGGTAGCGGTGTTCGCTTAGGAATTGAGACGGCAATTCTGACGTCTGAGGGGCCAACCCCCTGTGGAGGAGTAGTCGTGCCCTAGCTCTGACTGACGTTGGCCAAGGGATCTGTGAACGTAGTCTGCCAGGCCTGAGGGCTGCGGTCCTTGGGCTGGAGAGTCTGTCACTACCGGAGTCTGTGAGTTCGCTTCTACAGTGCTGATAAGGATATTTCGTTAGCGTGTTTGAGCCGCCCGGTTAGATAGTGCCCGGAAGCGGCTGACCGTTCGGCCGCGCTTCGCCATGCGGCTCTGGCGCTCTAGCCCCCATTGCGGAACCGCGACAAGGTGCCCCTCGTCGGGGAGCGCCTGTTGTTCGGAAGCCGGGAGCCTTCGTAAGTGTCGGCGGCGACGGCCATCGGTGAGGTGGAGCGTCCCAGGCCGTACCGGACGCTGCGGTCGTTCTTGGTGCCACAGATGAGGATCCCGACGGTTTCGCTATGGTGCTGGCGCAGCAAGTCATCGACAACGGCGTAGAAGTTGAGCTTGCCCCGCATGCGCCCCTCCCGAAGGGAGGTGTCTGAAGGGGCGCTTAGCGGAGCCCTCAGGGAGCGGGTTTTGTCCGCCGAGGGGCGTCGTTGCTGCCCGCTGCATTTTTCCGCTAGTCCGATATCTTGCGTGGTTGAAAATGTCCTTGACATCGGCACTCCAGCGGACAAATGTGGGCTTCCGAGGGCAGCGTTCCCGGCCGCAGACAGGCCGGGGGGCGACCAGGAAGAGCTTGAGGCGACCCCTGCAGCGCGCCCCCGCAGCGGCGGCATTCTGACCGGCGTTCGGCCGCGTTCCCGGGTCCCATTTCTGGTATCGCCCTGTTCTGGCGCGCCCGACTTTGGGGAGGCCGAGATGAATAGTGTCGATACGAACAGCACAAGCGCCATCGCCAGCCCGCCGGTGAAGCCCGGAGAGTTCCGGCTCGAGGTCATCGTCGTGCCGGTTTCCGACGTCGACCGGGCCAAGCAGTTCTATGAGGGCCTGGGCTGGCGGCTCGATGCCGAAGCCGCCGTCGAGGACGGCTACCGGCTGGTGCAGCTGACGCCTCCCGGTTCAGGCTGCTCGATCATCTTTGGCGAGGGCGTCACGTCGGCGGCGGCGGGCTCAGCCCAGGGCCTGCACCTCGCGGTGTATGACATCGACGCAGCCCGGGCCGACCTCATCTCGCGTGGGGTCGAGATCAGCGAGACATTCCACGACACCACGGGTGTCTTCCATCACGCCGGGACCGAGGGACGCCTGGATGGCCCGGCCCCCGAACACCGGGACTACGGCTCGTTCGCATCCTTTAGCGACCCAGACGGCAACGGCTGGGTCCTCCAGGAAATCAAGACCCGGCTGCCGGGCCGCTGAAGTATTCAAGGCTGAAAGGAAAGGCTGATGGCCACAACTTACGAGTCCGTGGACGAGCTTGCGGACGCCCTCAGGCGCGCCGCGAAAGCACACGGCAAACACGAGGAGCTCACCGGCCAGGAAGACCCGGAATGGCCCGACTGGTACGCGCTCTACATGGTGCGCGAACATGCAGGTGAGGAGTTGCCGACCTGAGCGACTACGACGTGATCGTGATCGGTGCCGGCTCCCCCGGCGAACACTGCGCCGGCGCCCTCGCCGAGGGCGGCCTGCACGTGGCCGTCGTGGAACGCGAACTGGTCGGCGGCGAGTGCTCATACTGGGCGTGCATCCCATCCAAGACGCTGTTGCGGCCCGGCGAGGCGGTCCATGCGGCACGCCAGGCGGCCGCCACGGCCGAGATCGACGTCGACGCGGCGCTGGCGTGGCGCGACTTCATGGTCTCGGACTACTCCGACGCCGGACAGGAACGCTGGCTGTCCGACCACGGCATCGACCTACTGCGGGGCACCGGCCGCCTCGCCGGTCCGGGCGTGGTCGAGGTCGACGGCGTGCGGCACACCGCCAGCCACACACGTATTGCAAAAACCCCTCTGACGAGGGGAAATACTGCAGCGGCCAGCCGCACCCACGCCGGGTGCGGCTGTTCTGGATTCTGCGCCAGAAGCCCAAAGGGACGGAATTCGGGACGGAATTCCGGCCGGCCACAGCATCAGGCGCCCTCTGCCACAGCGGACAGAAGGTCCAATATCGGCTTCAGACGCTGGAGGTTGATCGGACTTCCCCGTGGAAGTTACTGACCTGCTAGCGCACGCCCGCCCCGATCCTGCTCGCCGCCGGACGCAAGCAGGATCGGGCAAGACGCGCATGCGTAGTAGGTGGTAGGCGCGTGCGGCTCGTTGAGCCGACAACTCTGATCAATGCGCCACCTTCTTCTGTTTTCACGGATATTTGTGGCCTGCACTCGCTGTCCAGAACCGTGCAAGCAACAAGGGGCCTCCCAGGTTGCGAGACGGGAGGCCCCTTGCGGTTTGGGGGCTAGTCGGCCGCCGCGCCTAGCCCGCGTAGGGGTCGGCGATGCCGATGTACTGGGTGTAGAGGTATTCCTCGATGCCTTCGAGGCCGCCTTCGCGGCCCAGGCCGGACTGCTTGACGCCGCCGAACGGGGCGGCGGCGTTGGAGACCACGCCGGCGTTCAGGCCCAGCATGCCGGTCTCGAGGCGTTCGCCCATCCGGATGCCGCGGTTCAGGTCCCGGGTGAAGACGTAGGCCACCAGCCCGTACTCGGTGTTGTTCGCGAGCCGGACGGCCT
>JBKPJW010000065.1:0-6072 GCA_046730875.1 Actinomycetota bacterium
TTTCGGCGGCACGGCCGGCCGGGATCTCGATCCCTGCTACCACAAGGCCTGCGACACGATCGCCAACACCAACTCCGAACTGCTCAAGGAAATGTCCGGCGCCCTGGCCTACACCACCGTGGCCTACGCCATGGCCAAGCAGGGCTGAACGCCTGCCCTGTTCGCTGTCACAAGCGACGTCAAAACCACAGCACGCCCACCGTCCAGCGGAGGCCATTTGACCGGCCGAATTTTCGAGTACCCACGGGGCGCCGGAATGGTTGGACTTCCACAGAATCGGGTAGTTTATCAGCCGTTTGAGTGGAAAAAACAGGTACTGGCTACTCAGGTGCTGTGAGTTTCCTGAGTTTACGATAAGAACCAGATAGGCACTCGGGCAGACGCAACTGACCTGCCCGGTTCACGTATAGGAAACCTCTATACGCGAAAAAAATACGGGTCCCGTGAAAGCAGCGGTCAGTGCGCAGATGCCGCGCTGTCTTCTTTCCCTGCCCGTTATCTGGAAACCCGGGCTGTTTCCACGCACGGGAAACTTCGCAAGTCGGAAGTACGGGGGATGTTGACAGTGGATATCTTTGAAAGTTTGGAGTCTGAGGTCCGCAGCTATTGCCGCAGCTGGGACACCGTGTTTGAGGGTGCGACTGGCAGCACCCTTTACGCCGAAGACGGCCGGGAATACCTGGATTTCTTTTCCGGCGCCGGCGCACTGAACTACGGACACAACAACCCGGTCTTATTGCGACCGCTGGTGGAGTATTTGCTCTCCGGCGCCATCGTTCACTCCCTGGACATGAAGACCCCTGCCAAAAGGCGCTTCCTGGAAACCTTCCAGGAGCTGATCCTCAAGCCCCGGCATTTGGACTATAAGGTCATGTTCCCCGGACCGACGGGAACGAACTCGGTGGAAGCGGCCCTGAAACTGGCGCGTAAGGTCACCGGCCGGCAGCATGTCATCAGCTTCACCAACGCATTTCACGGGATGACCCTGGGCTCCTTGTCAGTTACGGGAAATTCGATGAAGCGGCAGGGCGCCGGCGTTCCTCTAACGAACACATCGAGCATGCCCTACGACGGATTCTTCGACGGCCAGACGCCGGACTTCCTGTGGCTCCGCCATGCGCTGGAGGACAAGGGCTCAGGAATCGATAAGCCCGCCGCGGTGATCGTGGAAACTGTCCAGGGAGAGGGCGGGCTCAGGGCCGCCCGGGCATCCTGGCTCCGCGGCCTTGCGGAGCTGTGCCGCCAACACGAAATCCTCCTCATCGTTGACGATGTACAGGCCGGTTGCGGACGCACCGGGACATTTTTCAGCTTTGAGAATGCGGCCATCACTCCTGATATCGTCTGCCTGTCGAAGTCCATCTCAGGCTTTGGACTGCCTTTGGCCCTGACTCTCTTCAAGCCCGAGCTGGACATCTGGAAGCCTGGCGAGCACAACGGAACGTTCCGGGGACACAACCCGGCATTCGTCACTGGTGCAGCCGCCTTGGAACACTTCTGGCAGGACGGCAGATTCCAGTCGGACGTCGCGGGGCTCATTCCGCAGCTGCACGAGGGGCTTGCAGAGATCGCAGGGAGCGTCGAAGGCGCCACCGTCCGTGGCCGGGGACTGCTCGCGGGAATTTACTACCCCGACCCCCAGACGGCGGGGAAGATTGCGGCTGAATCGTTCGCCCGCGGTCTGCTCGTCGAAACTTCGGGCCCCGAAGGTGAGGTCGTCAAGACGATGCCCGCGCTGACTATCAGTCCCGAGGACCTGCAGAAGGGCCTCGATATCCTCGCTGAAGCCGCAGAGTCTGTGACCGGAGCGCCGGTCGCCCTGGAATCAGCTGTTTGAGCATCCCTTCAGAGGGCAAGACGGCTCAAAGCGGCCAGTACCGCTCGCAAGAATCAAAGCAGATTTCGGGGAGAGAAATGGGTACCCGCAAAGCATCAGCGGCTAAGGAAGTTGATCTAGAGGAAACCGACCGGGCGTTTCCCCCGGGCAGTGTGATTGTACAGAAGTTTGGTGGTTCATCCCTGGCGGATGCGGCGGGTATTCTCCGCGCAGCCGAGCGGATCGCTAAGACCCGGACGAACGGATATCGGGTGGTGGCGGTGGTGTCTGCCATGGGGGATACCACTGATGACCTCGTCGACCTCGCTGCCGAGGTTTCCCCTCGACCGCTTCCTGTGGACCTGGACGCCCTGCTGAGCATCGGTGAACTTGTGTCCTCGGCACTCCTGGCCATCGCGCTGGCCGATCTTGGCCAGGTGCCCCGGACCTTCACCGGCAGTGCGGCCGGCCTCATAACCGACAGCATCCACGGCAAGGCACACATCACCGATGTCAGGCCGGACCGCGTTCGAAGCAGTCTGGACCACGGCGAAGTCCCTATCGTTGCAGGATTTCAAGGCCGGACCAAGAAGCGGAACAGGGTGACTACCCTCGGCCGCGGCGGTTCGGATCTCACCGCGGTCGCGCTGGCGGCAGCACTTGGGGCCGATATCTGCGAGATCTACACCGACGTCGATGGCGTCTACACCGCGGATCCCCGGGTTGTTCCGACGGCTCGGAAGATAGATGTCCTCTCGAGCGAGGAAATGCTGGAGTTCGCGGCCTCCGGCTGCAAAGTACTGCACCTGCGGTGTGTCGAATACGCCCGGCGGTTTGGTATTCCGATCCATGTCCGGTCCTCGTTCGTGCCGGTGTCAGGGACGCTGATCCTGCCTGGTCTGGACCGCCATCCCGTCCACCAGCCCCCGAGGGAGCAACCCGAGGTGACGGGAGTGTTCGGGGTCAACTCGGCTGCGAAAATCACTGTTCTGGGAATTCCGGACGAACCCGACAGCATGGCGCGCATCTTCCAGGTCCTGTCGCATTCCGGCGCAAACGTCCAGGGAATTGTGCAGAACACGGGCAGCCCGGGATCGAGGCGTTCCGACGTTGCCCTGATCGTGCCGGCTGCCCAGGCTCGTACAGCCCTTGCCGTGCTCCACGCTGAAAAGGGAACAATAGGATTCGAGGCTCTGCAGCATGAGGGCGAAGTTGGCAGGGTGTCCATTACAGGCTTGGGCATGCGGTCTTCGCCGGAAATTTTCTGCACCTTCCTGAAGGCGCTTTCAGACGCCGAGGTGGACCTCGACCTCTTCGACATTTCCGAGACCTCCGTGGGCGCGGTCACACACGCCGACCGGCTCGCGGATGCCGAACGCGCCGTCCGGCGGGCATTCGGCATGGCCCCGGACGACGAGGAAGCCGCGGCGTTGCACGAGGACGACCTTGTGCCCCCCGCTAACCCTGCGCTCGGCACGTGGGCTCCAGTCTCTGACCACGATACGACTCCTGTTCCGCGAGGGACCAGGACCGTGGCACGTCACTTCTAGCGAAGGAGCTAAAGGATGGGCAAGACCGCGAGGATCGCCAACGGCCTCATCAGACCCCCTGAACTGCGGGGAAAGATGTCGACGATCGGCGGTTCAGAAGGGGGCACGATCCTGACATCGGCCGCGCCGGATCACACAGCGCGCTGGCGTCGGGGCGAGCGGTTGGACCAACTTTTTGAGGAAAGCTGCGACCGATTGCGGGAACAGGGGCTAGGCGGCCAGCTTGCCGTGGACGCGGGGGATGTCGTCCTGACGTACATGGAGCTGGACGAGCGGGCGAACCAGCTGGCGCGGCACCTCCTGGTGTGCGGCGCCAGACGGGGTGACCGCATCGCGTTGCTGTTCGACCAGCCCTGGCGGGCCTACGTGGCGATGCTTGCCGTTCTGAAGATTCAGGCGGCCTATGTTCCCCTGGATCCGGGGTTCCCTCCGGACCGTCTCCAATACATTGTGGAAGACGCGAATGCGGCCATGATCCTGTCGCTGTCACATCTGAAGGACCTGGTACCTGAAGTGGCCGCGGTGACGGTATGTGTTGATGAAGTGCAGGCGCAGATTGACGCGAAGGACACTGCCCGCCTGAGCAGTACTGAGCTTGGCGGGACGAAGGATGAGCTGGCGTACATCATCTACACTTCCGGGTCGACGGGCCGGCCGAAGGGCGTGGCCGTGGAGCAGGCAAGCATCTGCAATTTTGTCCGGGTGGCATCCGACATCTACGGCATTAAGTCCACCGACCGCGTTTACCAAGGCATGACCATCGCTTTTGATTTTTCGGTAGAGGAAATCTGGGTGGCCTGGATGGTCGGAGCCACTCTGGTGCCCAAGCCGGGACGGTCCAGCATGCTCGGTGCCGAGCTCGCAGAGTACCTGCAGGAAAAGCGGATCACAGCCCTGTGCTGTGTTCCAACGCTGCTGGCCACGCTCGACGAGGATCTGCCCGATCTGCGGTTCCTGCTGGTCTCCGGAGAGGCATGCCCCAAGGATCTTGTCATGCGCTGGCATCGCCCCGGCCGTCGCTTCCTCAATGTCTACGGTCCGACCGAAGCTACAGTCACTGCCACGTGGTCGGTCCTCGACCCGGACCTGCCTGTCTCCCTGGGGGTGCCGTTGCCCACCTACACGGCGGTTATCGTGGATCCTGCCGAGCTGCGAGTCCTGCCGCGCGGCGAAACGGGGGAAATCGGCCTGGCCGGGATTGGGCTGGCACGCGGGTACGTGAACCGTCAGGACCTGACGGACCGGGCCTTTGTTCCGGATTTCCTGGGCATCGAGAACAATCCCTCGGGCCGGATTTATCGCACCGGGGATCTCGGACGGGTTAACGACGACGGGCAACTTGAATACTTCGGCCGGATCGATACGCAGGTCAAAATACGCGGCTACCGCATTGAACTGAGTGAAATAGAATCCGTCCTCCTGCAGCTCCCCGGAATTGCGCAGGCAGTGGTTCAGACCTATGAACCGGAACAAGGAACTGTGGAACTGGCCGCCTACTACACCCTGCGCCAGGACGTCGTCGATATTGACGCCCATGACCTCCACAGGATGCTGCGCACCCGACTTCCCGGCTACATGGTTCCTGCCTATTTTGAACAGCTGGACGCTATTCCCATGATGGCCAGCGACAAGGTCGACCGGAAGCGGCTGCCCCGTCCGGAGCACAGGATCAGTCGGGCGGCCTCGGGATCGTATACCGCCCCGACGACCGCCGCGGAAGAGACCCTGGCGGAACAGCTTGGCGCGGTGCTGAGCCTGGACAAGGTGTCTACCGATGCCCATTTCTTTAACGACCTGGGTGCCGACTCATTGCTGATGGCGCGCTATTGCGCCCGCATCAGAAAAGAAACCGCCCTGCCGGCAGCAGCGATGCAGGACATCTACGAGAACCCGACTGTCCGGCAGCTTGCCGCCTGCCTCGAAGCCAGGCACAGTGAATCCGTGCTCAGCGCGGCCGTACCGGGAGCCGACGCTGTACTCCCGGCACCGATGCGCCCGGTGAGCTCGCTCCGCTACAGCATGTGCGGTGCCATCCAATTGGTGGCTTTCCTGGGATACATGATGTACGCCGCCTGGCTGCTGATTCTTGGCTACGAATGGACGGCCGGAGGAACCACCCCCCTGGACATGTGGCTCCGCTCGGTCGGGTTCGGTGCCGCCACTTTCGTGATCCTGTCCGTCACCCCAATCATCATCAAATGGGTCCTTGTCGGGCGCTGGAAGCCCGGCACCATCCGAATATGGAGTGCCGCCTATCTCCGTTTTTGGGCGGTCAAGACCATTACGAGGGCAAATCCACTCGTTTTGTTTGCCGGGTCTCCGCTCTACGTGGTGTACCTCCGGCTCCTGGGCGCAAAGATCGGCAAGGGTGTGGTGATCTTCTCCCGGAAGGTGCCCGCGTGCCCGGACCTGTTCACTGTTGGCGACAATACCGTCATCCACAAGGACTCCTCATTCCTGTGCTACCGGGCACAAGCGGGGATCATTGAGATGGGCCCGGTGACGCTGGGAAGAAACGTTCTTGTCTCTGAGCGGACCACGCTCGAAATTGGAACGGTAATGGGCAACGACACCCAGCTCGGGCATGCCTCCTCGCTGCAGCTGTCGCAGGCAGTTCCCGACGGCGAGGTCTGGCACGGTTCGCCCGCCGCGCGTACCAGCACGAATTACTCGAGGGTTCCGGCCGCCCACTGCAGCACCCGGCGG
>JBKPJW010000066.1:0-2740 GCA_046730875.1 Actinomycetota bacterium
CCCCAGAACACCACTAGAGTTGGATCGTCGGCAGCGTCAGATGTGTATAAGAGACAGGAGCAGTCATCGCCAGCTATTCCACCGACCGCCAGCTCAGGCCGCTCCTGGACAGCCCACTGCCGATCGACGCCGCACGCCAGATTCTTACCGCTGCCCGGTCGCTTGACCTGGCCGTCCACTGGTTTACCGGCGATCAGTGGATGGCCTCACGCCTCGACGACCACGTTCGGCGGGAAGCCCGGATCGTCGGCTTCGACCCGGAGCTCAGTGATCTCACCGAGCTCCCTTCCGGTCCGGACAAGCTCATGTTCATGGTAGCTCCAGAGGACACGGACAAGCTGGTGCGGCTCGCCGCGCTGCTACCAGAGACAGTCAATGCCCAGATCTCCAACCCCACTTACCTGGAAGTCACGCGGGCCGAAGTCGACAAAGCCTCGTCCGTCCGCATCCTCTGCGAAGCCCAAGCGATCCACCCCGAGCAAGTCGTCGCCTTCGGCGACGGCCCGAACGACCTTGGCCTCTTCGCCTACGCGGGGACGAGCATCGCCACGGCCAACGCCCGTGACTCAGTGCTGGACGCCGCAACCTTTATCACCTCCAGTAACGATGACGACGGCGTGGCCCGCGCCCTCCGGTTCATCCTGGACCACAACGAAAGACACAACAAATGAAAACCCCAACCGCCGCCCGACGCATCCAACCGTCCGCTGCATTGCTCTCATCCCCGGTCATCGCCGTTCTCCGTGCCGGCCGGGCCGCCGACTACGCGCCCGTCGTGGCGACACTGGCCCAGGCCGGCATTCGTTCCATTGAAGTGACGCTGAGCACCCCCGGAACACTAGATCACCTGGAAAAACTGCGGAGGAGGGTGCCGGACGAGACCGAAATCGGCGTGGGAACAGTGACCAACCTGGTTCAGGCCATCGCCGCTATCGAAGCCGGAGCAGACTTCCTCGTCACGCCTGTCATGGACACCGCAATCATCGAAGCGTCGGTGGCCGCCGGCATCCCCGTCTATCCCGGTGGCCTGACCCCGACGGAACTGCACGCCGGGTGGTCCGCCGGAGCGACCGCAGTGAAGATCTTCCCGGCCACAGTCGCCGGCCCAGACTACGTCAGCCAGCTGCGCGGACCGTTCCCGAACATTGAAATCGTCCCCTCAGGAGGAGTCGGCATCGATGAGATCACCCCGTGGATGAGAGCCGGCGCCCTGGCCGTCAGCCTAGGAGGTCCCCTCATTGGCGACGCTTTCAACGGCGGAAGCATGGTCTCCCTCCGCGACCGTGCAGAACGCGCACTGGAACTTGCACTGGAAAGCCAGGCGCGGCGATGAGCGGGCAGGTCGTCACCTTTGGAGAAGTCATGGCTCTGTTCCGCGGCAATAACCCGGGAATGCTTGCCTTCAGCCGAGACATGCGGCTGGGAACTGGCGGAGCCGAAGGCAATGTCGCGGTCGCCCTCAAGAGGTTGGGTACTGACGTCACCTGGATCGGCCGCGTGGGTCGGGACAGCATGGGCGAACTCGTGGAACGGGAGCTCCGGGCCGAAGGCATCGACGTCCGGGCCATACCGGACGCAGAAGCCCCAACGGGACTAATGGTCAAGGAACGCCGAACCCCTGCCAACACCCGCGTCTGGTACTACCGGCAGGGCAGCGCCGGATCACGGCTGGCGCCCAATGATCTGCCCGAGACACTGCTTCGCGGCGCGGGCCTGGTCCATGCAACGGGTATCACGCCGGCCTTGTCACCGACCGCCGCAGCAGCGACGCTGCATGCGGTTGAAACTGCCCGTGCAGCGGGAGTTCCAGTCTCCTTCGACCTGAATTTCCGCTCTAAACTGTGGAGCGGGCAGGAGGCGGGGAATTTCTACCGAAAAATCCTGCCGATGGTGGACATCGTGTTCGCCGGCGACGAAGAAGCTGCCCTGATTATCGGAGAGGGCATCGCTGACCCTTCGGAGCTGGCCCGCCGGCTCTCGGAGCTTGGCCCCTCCCAGGCTGTCATTAAACTCGGCGGACATGGATGCCTGGCACTGGTCGACGGCGTTGCGTACCGCCAGGAGGCCATTTCCGTACCAGTCGTCGATACCGTCGGCGCGGGCGACGGTTTTGTCGCCGGATACCTCTCCGAATATCTCTCCGATGCTCCTGTCCGGAAGCGCCTCCAGACAGCTGTCACCGTGGGTGCTTTCGCATGCATGGTGCCCGGCGACTGGGAAGGAATGCCGTTCCGTGCAGAGCTGGGGCTTCTATCCGAGACGGAGCCGGTGAGCCGCTAGACCCCTGCCGCCTATTCGACAGGAGCACCAAGAGCCCGGGACACCAGTGCGGCGTCAGCACGAAGCTGCTGGACCAGATTCGGTCCGGTCGTGGCATTCACACGCTGGGCGGGGCCGGCTATCGCCATGGCCGCACACACCTTCCCGGTGTAGTCACGGATCGGCACCGCCACACTGCAAAGGCCCAGTTCCTCCTCCTCCCAGCAAGTCGAGTATCCATTGAGCCGTACCGCCACCAGAGACTGGTTCAATTCCCGGGGATCAATGAGCGTTGCCTGCGTTCTGGGCTCTAGACGCCGGTTCAAAAATTCCGCAATGAACTCCTCGGGCTGATAAGCGAGCAGGACCTTGCCGGAGGCGTTGGTGTGCAGCGGGGAGCGGCGACCCATGTTGGCCACCATGGAGAAAGACTCAACAGCCTGGCCGCGGTCCAAGTAGAGCACCGAATCATCGTCAAGGA
>JBKPJW010000067.1:0-16216 GCA_046730875.1 Actinomycetota bacterium
CCGCGATGCGCAAGAAAGGCCGGGAAATCCCCGCCGAACTCGCCCACATCGAAGGCTCCGGCACCACCCGCCAGGAAGCCAGCACCCTGCTCGCGGCTTCGGCCTGAACAAGCCAACCCTGATGCCCAAAACCTGAGGCCCAAGAACCTGAGGCCCAAAAACCTGATGCATTGAGAGGACAACGATGTTCCCCATCAGAATTGAAATCATCCCTTCCGAGGGAATCGTGGAGCGGGTCAGGGACCTGCTGCCGTTGACCACCACGCTTACGGTGACATGCCTGCCCCACCACGGCATCGAGCGGACGATGCGCACTGCCGTGCAGCTCGGTGAGCTCGGCTACACCGTCATCCCGCACCTCGCCGCGCGGAGCCTGCATGACCGGGCCGAGCTGACCGGAATCCTCCGCGGCTGTGATGCTGCCGGCATCCGCGAGGTGTTTGTCATCGGCGGAGACCGGAAGCATCCGGCCGGCCCGTATGGGACAGCCCTTCCCCTGCTGGAGGACATCGCGCAGTACACCGGCGGGTCGATGCGGGCAGGCATTGCGGGCTACCCGGAGGGTCACCCCTCCGCCGGCCCCGTGGAGGTGCTGGAGGCCCTCCTGGCAAAGCAGCACCTGGCCTCGCACGTTGTGACCCAGATGTGCTTCGCCCCGGAGAAAATCCTTGACTTCGCGGCGCTCCTGCGCCGCGAAGGCGTGGAGCTGCCCGTCTGGGCAGGGGTGGCGGGGTCCGTGCCCCGGACCAAACTCGTCTCCCTGGCCACGCAGATCGGCGTCGGAGGTTCCCTGAAGTTCCTGAGCCGGAAGGGCCCGCTGGCCCGCAAACTCCTGAGCGGGGACCGCTACTCACCACAAAGCCTGGTGTCCGGGCTGGAAAGCCAGCCCGGCAGCCTCGCGGGCATCCATCTCTACAGCTTCAACAGTCTTGACTCTGTTCCCGGCGGACCGGGCCAGGCGTCCATATCAGCAGCACTCCAGACAGCATTGATTCGAGGAGCAGCACGTGAAAACTGAAACCATGACTTCCCACCAGGAGCCGCATCTAGAGCGGCAGCTCAGCAACCGGCACATCCAACTGATCGCCATTGGCGGCGCCATCGGCACCGGACTGTTCATGGGTTCGGGCAAAACCATCTCCGCGGCCGGCCCCTCCGTCATCTTCGTCTACATGATCATCGGCTTCATGCTGTTCTTCGTCATGCGGGCCATGGGCGAGCTCCTGCTGAGCAACCTGAACTACAAATCCTTCAGCGACTTCGCAGCGGACCTCCTCGGGCCCTGGGCCGGTTTCTTCACCGGATGGACGTACTGGTTCTGCTGGGTGATCACGGGTATCGCGGACGTCATCGCCATTGCCGGCTACTCCGAGGAACTCTGGCCGGGGCTGCCGCTGTGGATCCCGGGCCTTGCCACCGTTGCCATCCTCCTGCTCCTGAACCTCACCACGGTGAAGGCGTTCGGCGAGACGGAGTTCTGGTTCGCGCTGATCAAGATCATCGCCATCGCGGCGCTCATCGTGGTGGGCCTGTTCATGATCTTCAGCGGTTTCCAGTCCGACGCCGGCCCGGCCAGCTTCTCGAATCTGTGGAGCCACGGCGGTTTCTTCCCGAACGAGTTCATGGGCTTTGTGGCCGGCTTCCAGATCGCAGTCTTCGCCTTTGTGGGCATTGAACTGGTGGGTACCACCGCTGCTGAGGCCAAGGACCCCGAGAAGAGCCTGCCGAAGGCCATCAACTCCATCCCCATCCGGGTGCTCCTCTTCTACGTGGGCGCCCTGATCATCCTGATGTCCGTCACTCCCTGGACCCAGTTCCAGGCCGGCCACAGCCCGTTCATCGCCATGTTCTCCCTGGCAGGGCTCGGAGCTGCGGCCACGATCGTGAACCTGGTGGTGCTCAGCTCGGCCATGTCCTCGGCCAACTCCGGCATCTACTCAACCTCGCGCATGGTCTACGGGCTGGCGCAGGAGGGCGACGCGCCGACGGTCTTCAGCCGCCTGTCCCGGCGCAAGGTCCCGCAGAACGCCCTGTTCCTCTCCTGCGTCCTCCTGCTCTCCGGCGTGGTCCTGATGTACGCCGGCCAGGACATCGGCAAGGCCTTCGGCATGGTGACCACCGTCTCCGCCGTCTGCTTCGTGTTCGTATGGTCCATCATCCTGGCCAGCTACCTGGCCTTCCGTCGCCGCCGCCCGCACCTGCATGATGTGTCCAGGTTCCGGATGCCGGGCGGAATCCCCATGGTCTGCGTGGTCTTCGCGTTCTTCACGTTCGTTCTGTGGGCGCTGACCACACAGCCGGACACGCTGCTGGCCCTCCTGGTCACGCCGGTCTGGTTCATCCTGCTCGGCGCCGCGTGGCTCCTGGTGCGCCGGCGCCCCAGCCACGTGGCGCGTTACGCCCGGTTCCAGGCCGAGCTGGTGCAGGACGAGGAATTGTCTGTTGCACGCGAGGTCGAACGCGCGGTCGAAAAGGTGCAGCGATGACAACAGAGACCCTCAACGGCCCCGATCTCGCACCTGTGGAACCCCGTGCCACCGTGGAGCACGTCCTGACCATTGATTGTGTGGAGTCGCCGGGTATCGTCCACGCGGTTTCGGGATTCCTGCTCAACCACGGCTGCGACATCCTGGACATCAAACAGTACGGGGATCAGGGGCAAGGCCACTTCTTCATGCGCGTCCACTTCTCCGCGGGTGCCCCCGGTTATTCGTCCTCGGGGCAGGAGTCCTTCAGTACAGAGGATCTGCGCCGGGACTTCACGGCTCTCGCCGGGAAGTGGCAGATGAACTGGCAACTGGAGCCGCACGGCCGCAAACGCCGTGTCCTGGTGATGGTGTCCAAAATGGGCCACTGCCTCAACGACTTGCTCTTCCGGGCACGCACCGGCGACATCCCGGTGGAGATCGTGGCCGTGGTGTCCAACCACCGCGATCAGGAGGGCTTGGTCCAGTGGCACGGCATCCCGTTCTTCCACCTGCCCGTCACCAAGGACACCAAGCCCGAGGCAGAGGCACGGCTAATGGAGCTGGTGGACGACTTCGAGGTGGAACTCGTGGTATTGGCCCGCTACATGCAGGTCCTGAGCGATGAGCTCTCGGCTCAGCTGGCAGGACGGACCATCAACATCCACCACTCGTTCCTGCCCAGCTTCAAAGGCGCGAAGCCTTACCACCAGGCCTACGACCGCGGCGTCAAGACCGTCGGCGCCACGGCTCACTACGTCAACGCCGAACTCGACGAGGGCCCGATCATTTCCCAGCAGGTTGTCGAAGTGGACCACACATACACCGCCGATGACCTGGTGGCGGTGGGCCGAGACGCCGAATGCATGGCCCTGCGCAACGCCGTGCGATGGCACTGCGAGGGCCGGATCCTGCTGCTCGGCAACCGCACCGTCATTTTGCGGTAGGCCATGAAACCGAAAAATGTGCCACGCTGGCCTCCGGCCGGCGAATCATCGGGCCGAAAACGCGCGGATCGGCGGCTGCGCGGAGAAACATGGGCTGTCGTTCTCACGGCCGGTGCCCTGCTGGCAGTCATCCTGTCGCAGGCGCTGTCCTATGGAATCTGACAGAGCGCACGCGGACGACGGCGGCGGTCCCGCCGTCGTCCGGAGGGGGAGGGCTAGGCCGGGGCGGTGCCGTTGTACTCGTCCTCGGTGATGTGTTCCAGCCAGGTGGTGGTCGTGGCCGGGTCGTCGCCGCTCTCCAGCATGGCGAGGTGCTCCATGAAGCACCCCGGTGCGGCGGCGTGCCAGTGCTCCTCACCTGGCGGGGTGTAAATGGTCTGGCCGGGGCGGACTTCGAAGATCTCGCCGTCGCGGCCGCCGAACCGGGCTACGCCTTGGGTGACCCGGAGGTATTGTCCGCGGGCGTGGGAGTGCCATGCGGTCCGGGCGCCGGGAGCGAAGCGCACGGTCGCGACAACCATGCGCTGGTCGCCCTCGTGAGGAAGTGCGATGGGATCCAGCCAGACATCGCCGGCGAACTGCTCGGGCGGGTTCTTAGTGGTGGGCTTGGTGGGTTCAATGTTCATGGGTTTTCCTTGGTTGTCGGGGAAGTCGATTCGGCCGCCGCCCGGCTGGCCAGGAACTCGCGGAGCTCGTTGCGGTTGTCCCTGCCGACCACGCTATGGCCGCATTCGGTGCGGAGGGAGTCTCTGTCAGTACCTGTATCGGCAGGGACTCTCAAGAAGTGCCCGGCGGGTGTTGACTGGAAACTGGCCCACAACTTCGTAAGGAACCGAGCCCTTCGTAAGGAACCCAGCATGCGAGCAACACTGATATACGGCGCCGGCGACGTTCGCGTCGAAACCGTTCCCAACCCCACCATCCAGGAGCCCACGGACGCCATCGTGCGCATCGTCGCCGGCTGCATCTGCGGCAGCGACCTGTGGCCCTACTCCTCCCGGCCCGACACGACTGAAGGCTCCCGCATGGGCCACGAGTTCGTCGGCATCGTCGAAGAACTCGGCTCGGAGGTGACCGGCCTGTCGGTCGGTGACTTTGTCATCGCCCCGTTCGTCGCCTCCGACGGCACCTGCGACTTCTGCCAGGAAGGCCTGCAGACCTCCTGCCGCCACGGTGCCCACTGGGGCGGACACGACGACGGCGGCCAGGGAGAATACGCCCGGGTCCCGCAGGCAGCGGGCACCCTCGTCGTCGTCCCCGCCGGCTTCGACGAAAAGCTGATCCCGTCACTGCTGAGCCTCTCCGATGTCATGTCGACCGGGTACCACGCGGCCAGGAAGGCCGGCATCAAGCCCGGCCAGAGCGTCACCGTGATCGGCGACGGCGCAGTCGGCCTCTCCGCCGTTCTCTCCGCCAAGCTCATGGGCGCCTCACGCATCATCCTCATGGGCCGCCACGAGGCCCGTACGGACCTGGGCCGCGAATTCGGTGCCACCGACGTCGTCGCCGAACGCGGAGACGAGGGCATCGCCAAGGTCAAGGAACTCACCAACGGCGACGGAACCCACGTCGTGCTCGAAGCCGTCGGCCTGAAGCCGGCGATCGAAATGGCGATCGGCGTCGTCCGTGACGGCGGCGTCATCAGCCGCGTCGGCGCGCCGCAGTTTTCCGAAGTACCGCTCGGGTTCCCCGAGTTCATGCGCAACATCACCCTCACCGGAGGTGTCGCACCGGCCAGGGCGTACATCGAGGAACTGCTGCCGCTCGTGCTCGACGGAACCATCGAACCGGGCAAGGTCTTCGACCGCACCATCGGCATGAACGACGTTCCGGCCGGCTACCAGGCCATGGCCGACCGCGAAGCCCTCAAAGTACTCATCCGCCCCTAACCCGAGGAGATCATCATGAGCGACGTCATTGTCGTCATTGGGGCCGGATCGATCGGTCAGGCAATCGCCCGTCGCGTCAGCGCAGGCAAGAAAGTTGTGCTGGCGGACCTGAACCAGGCCAACGCCGACGCGGCAGCCGAGGTAATGATCAACGCCGGATTCGACGTCAGCACCATGACCGTCGACGTGTCCTCCCGCCAGTCCATCCACGCCCTCGCCGAGGCGGCCACGGGATTCGGCGACATCACCGGTGTCATACACGCCGCCGGTGTCTCGCCCAGCCAGGCGTCGCCCGAAACCATCCTGGCGGTGGATCTGTACGGGACTGCCGTGCTGCTTGAAGAATTCGGGCACGTCATCGCCCGTGGCGGGGCCGGCGTCGTCATCGCCTCACAGTCAGGGCACCGCCTGGACGCCCAGACTCCCGAGGAAAATAGGGCCCTCGCCACCACGCCGGCCGACGAGCTGCTGGCGCTCCCCATGCTTCAGCCCGGCCAGGTCACCGACTCCCTCTCCACGCCTACCAGCTGGCCAAGCGCGGTAACTCCCTCCGCGTGATGGCCGAGGCCGTTCGATGGGGAAAACGCGGTGCGCGGATCAACACGATCAGCCCCGGCATCATTTTCACCCCGCTCGCCAAAGACGAGCTCACCGGGCCCCGCGGCGAGGGATACCGGCGCATGATCGAGTTGTCCCCGGCAGGACGGGGCGGCACCCCGGACGAGATCGGCACGGTAGGTGCGCTCCTCATGGGCCAGGAATGCGCGTTCATCACCGGCAGCGATTTCCTTGTGGACGGCGGCGTCACAGCATCCTACTTCTACGGCGAACTCGCCCCGCAGTGATCACCCCATCACCCCTGCTCAGGAGTAGACGCTTTCGTTCAAGCGCCGGATCCGCAAATGCCATGGAGCGGTCAGAACCGCTGACCCTTTCGATGTCGGTGGCGTCCGGCGATTGAGCGTCAGCTTGTTAGCGGATTACCCGGTAGCGCACGTGGGTGACCAGGCGGGTACCGCCCACTTCCGCCGGCTCAAGTTTGAGGTTCGCCACGCCGTCCAGCAGCCGCTCGCCCGCTCCCAGAAGCATGGGCGCGATGTGGAGCCTCAGCTCGTCGATGAGCCCCGCCGCAAGGAATTGCCGGACGGTCTGGGCCCCTCCGGCAACAGCTACGTCCTTGCTGCCAGCGGCCTCCCGGGCCTGGGCCAGCGCCGACTCGATCCCGTCGGTCACGAAGAAGAACGTGGTGCCGCCCTGCATCTCCAGGGGCACGCGTGAATGATGGGTGAGAACGAACACCGGTGCGTGATAGGGCGGGTCCTCACCCCACCATCCCCGCCATTGTTCATCCCAGGTCCCGGGCCCTGCGAACATGTTCCGTCCCATGATGTAGGCGCCGGCCGCAAGGATGCCTGCACGTTCGGCCGCATTCAACTCGGGTTCTTCGAACTGCCACCTGTGCAGTAGCTCACCGCCCTCGCCCAGGGGCTCCGCCAGGCTCTGGTTCGGGCCGGCGGCGAATCCGTCGAGGGAGATAGTCAGATCGCATGTGACTTGGCTCATGCGCCCATCATGCCACCACTCGGCGGCCCGGTCCGGCTGGTCACGAGGAGTTGTCGCCGTCCTGCCGGAATCAGGGTTGACGGGTTAGATCCACTTAGGTGCGGCCGGCGCCGAGCCGTCGACGGCTGCGCCGGGCCCGGTGGCGGTGACCCCGCCGCTGCCGCGACCGGCGGCCCATTCGACGACGGCGGCCAGGGGTCCAGTGACCAGGGTGGGGGAGGCCGACGTCGTGTCCCCGACGGTGAGGCCGCGGTCGGTTACTGTGACCACCAGGCCCTGGTCGGTGCAGCGGGTGTGCCAGGCACCGGTGATGTCCGTGAGGAGCCGTTCCAGCACGGGGACCGGGATGTCGACGAAGCTGGCTCCGTTGGCCAGGTCCACGGCGTGGATCCAGACTTCGCGGGTCCGCATCCACACTGTTTCTTCAGCGGGGACGATCCGTCCCTGCGCGGTCTTCACTTTATGGTTCCAGGCCTCTGCCGGGAGGTCGCGCCATTCGACGTTCAGGTGTACGGCGGAGTGGTCGAAGAGGTGCCGCAGCGCGATCGGGCTGAGCGTGGCGCCGAACTCGATCTCGTGGTTCCGGACCTCGGTGGAGGCGTACATTGGGGTTTCCACCCCGGTGGCGGCCCACTCGATGAGCCGGGCGATGGCCCGGGCGTTGTAGCCGATGTGCGCGGTGATGTGCCGGCGGGTCCAGCCCGGCAGCAGGGACGAGCCGTCGAGCTCGACGTCGGAGAGTTCGTTGAGCTTGCGGGCGAAGAACGCCGTGCCCCGGCGCGCCTGCAGCAGTGCTGCGAGCAGCTCCGGATCCGTCGTCTGATCGGCGCGGGCGACCATCAGGCTTCCTTGATGACGCGGTTCGTCAGCCGGCCCAGTCCCTCGATGGTCGTGACCAGCACTTGGCCCTCCTGCAGGTAGCGCTTGGGGTCCTGGGCGTGGCCCACCCCGCCGGGGGTGCCGGTGGCGATCACGTCGCCCGGGTTCAGTGTGATGATCGTGGAGATGTAGGACACCAGGTACTCGGGGGTGAAGACGAGGTCGCCGGTGGGGGTGCTCTGCTGGATTTCGCCGTCGACCGCGGAGGTCATCAGCGGCCCGGCACTGAATTCGTCCCTGGTGACCAGGGCCGGGCCGAACGGGGTGGACTTTTCCCAGGTCTTGCCCTGCAGCCACTGGATGGTGCGGAATTGGTAGTCGCGCATGGACACATCGTTGAGCACGGCGTAGCCGGCGATGTGGTCCGCGGCGTCGGCCTCGCTGATCCGGCGGCCCGTCTTGCCGATCACGACGGCGAGTTCGGCTTCCCAGTCCACGGCGTCGGATTCCTGCGGCAGGGCCAGGTCATCGTTGGGGCCGATCAGGGATTCGGCGTACTTCGCGAACAGCGTGGGGAACTCGGGGACTTCCCGACCCATTTCCTTGATGTGGTTGCGGTAGTTGTGGCCCACGCAGACGATCTTGCCGGGGGAGGGGACCACCGCTTCGAGGTCGGCGCCCTCGAGCGGGTACGTGGCGCCGTTCGCGGCCTTCGCGGTCGCTTCCCAGTCCGCCGTGCGGAGGAGCTCTCCGACGTCGGCGAAGCCGTCGATCTCGGTCAGCGTGCCGCCGTCTTCGCGGACAGCCTTGTTACCGGCCGGGGTGCGGAGGGTGAGGAGTCTCATTTGTTGTTGCGTCCTTCGATGTAGGTGCGGTTGAAATTCAACCGTTCGAAAATGGGGGCGTCGCTGAAGCGGAACAGGTCAAACGACGTTGGGGAATCAGCGTCGGCCTGCAGGGACCACTCGGCCCAGGACGGGACGACGAAGAGGTCGCCGGTCGACAGGGTCCTGGTCTCGCCGTTCAGGACCACCGTGCCGGAGCCTTCAAAGACCTGCCAGACGCTGGAGCCGACCTCGCGCAGGGCGTCTGTGGTGGCTCCGGCGCGGAGGCGGTGGAACTCGGCCCGGATGGTCGGCATGACATCCCCGCCCGTGGTCGGGTTGGTGAAGCGGACGGCGGCGTGGCCCTGGGACACGGTGGCCGGGTGGCCCTCGTCCTCGAGCAGCAGCTGTTCTGCCAAGGCCCGGTCGGTGTGCTCCCAGCGGTACGCGGCGATCGGGGAGCTCGTGGTGTCATCCAGGCCCGAGAGCGGACGCAGGCCCGGGTGGGCCCAGAGCCGCTCGGAGCGGGAGATGTCCGGGGTGGCCTCATCCGTGACGCGTTCGGTGCCGAACTCGAAGAACCCGGCGTCGGCATAGTGCACGAACGGGATATCCAGCCCGTCGATCCAGGCCATCGGCTCATCGGTGTCATTGTGGTGGCCGTGGAAGTTCCAGCCCGGAGTCAGCAGGAAATCCCCGCGCGACATCCGCACCGGATCCCCGTTCACCACCGTCCAGACGCCCTCACCCTCGACGACGAAGCGGAACGCGTTCTGCGAGTGCCGGTGTTCCGGCGCGGTCTCGCGGGCCCCGAGGTACTGGATCGCAGCCCACAGCGTCGGGCTGGCATACGGCGTCCCGGCCAGGCCCGGGTTCGCCAGGGCAATGGCGCGGCGTTCCCCGCCCCGGCCCACGGGCACCAGATCACCGGCACGGGCCGCGAGCGGGTACAGGTCGCTCCACCGCCAGACGTGGGGGACCGCCCTGGGCGTCGGGACCATCGGCATCAGGTCCGCGATCTCGGTCCAGAGCGGGATCAGGTTCTCCCGGTCAAAATCCCGGTACAGCTCTTTGAGCTGGGCAGCCTCTTCCGGCGTCGGCTCCGGGACGGTGTGCCCCGCGGCCACTGATTCATGAGTCGTGTTCTCGGCGCTGATGGACACGTGGGCCTCCTCGATAGGTCAGAACGGTTCTTTGACTCTACGGACGCCGTCGAGTGACCCCGAGCATATTCTGCTGGCCAGAATTGTTTGACGGTTCCGCCACCCAACTGACTCGCAGCAGGGGCCGTTATTCGCCCTCAAAACGGCCTTAACTGCGAGTCAGTTGGGCCGCTCCGGCGCGATTCTTCCTGCGTGCGGCGTGAGGCCCTCAATCAGTCGGGCTCGGCCGGGTTTGCCGCAATATCGATTTCCAGCTGCCGGCAGGCTTCCCGCAGGGCGGTGACGAGTCCGGCGTCGAACACCCGGCGGAAGCGGGTCGCGGGAGTGGCGACGCTGAGCGCCCCGACGACGTTCCCGTGCCGGTTGTGCAGGGCCATCCCGAGGGCGCTGACGCCCTCCTCGGTGCCTTCGAAATTGGCCGCGAAACCGTTGCCGCGGATGGACTGGAGTTCGTTCAGGAACGCCGGGTACTCGGCGGCCGGAATCGTGTCCCCGCCGATCTCGGCGTTGTTGCTGCGGAAGAGCTGCTCAATCATGTGAGGCCCCAACTCGGCGAGCATGGCCTTGCCTCCGGAGGTCTTGTTGGCGGGCATCACCGTCCCCTGCCGGTCACCGACCCGCAACACGTTGTCGCCTTCCACCGTCGCCAGGAAACGCACCTTCGTACCCACTCGCACCATGAGGTTGACGGTCTCGTGGAGCTGGGCCGAGAGCAACTCCATGTGCGGCTGGGCAAGGGAGCGGAGCAGCCTGGTCCAGCTCAGCCCGGCCGGACCAACTCCCATCGCGGGACCGGGCACATAGCGGCGGGTTTCATCCTGCACCGCGAACCCCCGGTAGACGAGCATTGCCAAGAGGCGGTGGGCGGTGGACGGGGCCACTCCCAGCTCCTCGGCGGCGTCCTTGAGCCGGAGTGCTCCGCCGTCGCGGAGCAGCTGCAGAAGCTGCAGCGCGTTGTCGACCGCCTCGACGGAATACGTCGGGCGCTTCTGGACGGGCTTCCGGGCTGATCTGACGGGCGGCCTGGCCGGAGGATTGTTCTGCACATCAGAATTGTATTGTCGTTCACCTGCCTTGACCACGACGGTAGTGGGATGAATCACACACCATCTGTTGCATCGCCGCAACGGTCTTCGCCGGGGGCATCTGCCCTCACAACCGCTGGTGGTCCCGCCCCACGATTTTCCAAAGGCTCAGCAGCAGCGGTGCTCGTCTGCTGGCTGCTGGTGGTCTTCGATGGCTACGACCTCATCGTCTACGGCACCGTCCAGTCCTCCCTGATCTCCGAGACCGGCTGGGGCCTGAGCAAGGCGACCGCAGGAACCATAGGTTCCATGGCCTTCGTCGGCATGATGATCGGCGCCATCTTCGCCGGCCGGATGGCCGACTCCTGGGGGCGGCGCCGCACCATCCTGGGCTGTGCCGTTGTCTTCTCGATTTTCACCATCCTCTGCGCCTTTGCCCCCAACCCCGCCGTGTTCGGCGGCCTGCGGCTCCTCGCCGGTATCGGGCTCGGCGGCCTGGTGCCGTCGGCCAACGCGCTCGTTGCCGAGCTGGTCCCCGCAAAGTGGCGGTCCACGATCGCCACCCTGATGATGTCCGGCGTTCCGATCGGCGGATCCATTGCCGCCCTCGTCGGCATCCACCTGATTCCCGCCTTCGGCTGGGAGTCCATGTTCCTCGTGGCCGTGCTGGCCCTGGTGATCGTGGTCCCGCTTGGGCTGAAGTACCTGCCGGAGACGCTGGCTGCCGGCGGTACGGCGGACAAGCACAGCGCCACAGGCGGCGGAACAGACAACGACGCCCGCAACGCGGCCGGCGGCCCCACCACCAAGGAGCCGTCAGGCTTCAAGTCCCTGCTCCGCGCCCCGTACCTGGGAGTCAGCCTGCTGTTTGCCCTCGCGACGATCGCCACCCTGTTCGCCTGGTACGGGCTGGGAACCTGGCTGCCCAACCTCATGCAGCTCGCCGGCGACAACCTGGGATCCGCCCTGACCTTCGCCCTGGCCCTCAACCTGGGTGCGGTGGCCGGCTCGGTCATCACGGCCTGGGCCGGCACCCGTTTCGGCCCGATTCCGACGGCGATCGCCGCGGCGGCCGTCGCCGCCGGCGCGCTCGTCGTGCTGGTCACGGGACCGCCGGTCACAGTCGTCTATCTCATGCTGGTCCTCGCCGGCGTCGGCACCCACGGCACGCAGTGCCTCATCATCGCCGCCGTCGCAAGCCATTATCCCGGGCACCTGCGTGGCACCGCGCTGGGCTGGGCGCTGGGGACGGGGCGCATCGGCGCCGTCGCTGCACCCCAGGTCGGTGGCCTCCTGCTGGCCGCCGGGCTGGGCGTCAATTCGAATTTCCTGGCCTTCGCCGGCGCTGCCGCGATCGCCGCAGTCCTGCTGGCCGCCGTCGGCCTCAAACTCAAGTCAAAACTCTCAACCTCACCCATACCAACAGGAGCAAGCAATGCCTGAGCACGTCCCGTCCACCAGTTTCCTGTCCACCGACGGCTCGTCCACCGATGTCCTCGTCATCGGAGGGGGTATGGCCGGACTTGCCGGAGCCCTCGCGCTGCGTGAGAACGGCGCCAACGTAACCCTCGTGGAGCGGGCCCCCGAATTCGGCGAGGTCGGCGCGGGGCTGCAGATGGCACCCAATGCCTCCCGCGTCCTGAAGCGCTGGGGCCTGCTGGAAAAGGCCCTGGAAATCGGCGTCCGGCCCAAACACCTGGTCTTCCGCGACGCCGTTACCGGCGAGGAGCTCACGCGCCAGACGCTCGGCGGGGAATTCGAGGAACGCTACGGTGCGCCGTACGTGGTGATCCACCGCAGCGACCTGCACCGGGTTCTGCTCGAAGGCTGTGAAGCGGCCGGCGTCACGCTCGTCAACGATGTTCTGGTGGAAAGCGTTGAGACCGTCAACGGCCGCGGTGTGGCCCATACTGCCGCCGGCGTGGATTACGAGGCCGACGTCGTGATCGGTGCCGACGGTCTCAAGTCCACCCTGCGCCCGCTGGTCGCCAACGACGAGCCGGTGCCCTCCGCCTACGTGGCCTACCGCGGCACCGTGCCGATCACCGACAATACGCCCAAAGCCGACCTCGAGGACGTCATTGTCTACCTCGGACCGGACTGCCATTTGGTGCAGTACCCGTTACGCAAGGGCGCGTTGCTGAACACCGTGGCCGTCTTCAAGTCGGCCTCATTCGAGCGCGGCGAAGAGCAGTACGGGGGAGTGGACGAGCTGGAGGCGGCGTACAAGGACTGCGTCCCGGCTGTTCAGGCGGCACTGAAAAACCTGGGCACCAGCATGCGCTGGCCCATGTACGACCGTGATCCGATCGAAAACTGGGTCGCCGGCCGGATGGTCCTGATGGGCGACGCCGCCCACCCGATGCTCCAGTACCTCGCCCAGGGCGCCTGCCAGGCGCTTGAGGACGCAGCCGTGCTGCAGGACGCCAGCAGCGGCACCGTGTTCACGGCGACCGGGGTTAACCCGGCAGCCTGGGACGACGCCATCGAGGAGTTCAACAGCCTCCGCGCCGGCCGCACTGCCCGCGTCCAGCGCACCGCGCGCATCTGGGGCGAGTCCTGGCACGTCTCCGGACTGGCCCGGACGCTGCGCAACCTGCTGTTCAAGAGCCGGAAGGACAACGACTTCCAGTACAACGACTGGCTGTATGGCCAGGCCGGCGATGGCGTGCCCGCAACTCGCCCGGCCCTCTCCGGCGTGGCGGACCGAATTTCCGCCTGACCTGCCGACGGCCTCCAGTCCGGCCATCCGCTGGCGGCTCACCTGCGCCGGACCGGCTCCGCCAAGGAGCCGGTCCGGCGTGCTTTCTTTGACTGTGCTCTGACCAGGAGGTCGCCATTAGTACTCAGAATGTCTTATTGGATGGTAAATAAGTATTTCCCCTAACTAATCACCCCTCGTAGGCTGGGTCCACTACGACTTATCGCTGTGTGACCGGACAATGAGGGGCTTGATGGAGACTCGACATCTGAAGTACTTCATTGCCGTGGCCGAGGAGCGGCATTTCGGTCGTGCGGCGGCGAGGCTTCACATGGCCCAGCCTCCGCTGTCCCAGCAAATCCGGCAGCTCGAGGAACAGCTGGGAACGCCGCTCCTGCTACGAACCACACGGAAGGTGGAGCTCACGCCCGCCGGCCAGGTTCTATTGGACCGGGGGCGGCTGCTCCTGGAAGAGCTCGAAGTGCTCGCATCTGATGTTCAGCAGGTTGGGGCGGGGGCCACAGGAGTGCTTCGGGTGGGGTTCACCGGAACGGCGACGTACCGCCTGATGCCCGTCATCGTGCAGTCAGCGAGCCGAAGCCTTCCCGGACTTCGGATCACGGTGCAAGGTGAAATGCTGACCACGCAGATGGAGACTGCCTTAGAGGAGGGGAGGCTGGATGTCGCTGTCCTCCGCCCACCGATCCGCTCCCAGACGATAGCCCACAAATTGCTGGAGCAGGATCAGCTGGTTGCCGCCCTGCCCGCCGATTCCCCGCTGGCCGAGAAGGGCACCCTCGAAATCGCCGAGCTGGCCTTGCAGAACTTTATCGGCTATCCGAGCTATTCAGTGGTGAACGCCATCTTTCTTGATGCCTGCCGCCGGGCCGGGTTCCAACCGCGCCTGGTCCAGGAGGCCCGGGAAACCTCCACGCTACTTTCGCTCGTATCCGCCGGGATGGGCGTCGCCCTGGTCCCGATGACCTCCCGGATGTTCTCCTTTCAAGGAGTCGTCTTCCGGCCGCTGCGGAACCCGCCGCCTGTTGACCTCGCGGTCGCGTGGAACCGTAACAACGAATCCCCGCTGATGCAAAGCTTCCTGACTTTATTCGATTCGCTGCCCGGTTCACCCGCCGCAGCTGCCGCAAAGGATTCTGACCGTGAAAATTGAACGCATCGAGGCCATCCCTTATGCCATTCCGTATGAGCGGCCCCTGAAATTCGCCAGCGGAGAGGTCACTACCGCTGAGCACGTATTAATCCGGGTGCATACGGACAACGGGATCTGCGGAGTGGCTGACACCCCGCCCCGCCCGTACACCTACGGCGAAACGCAGGACTCCATCATTTCGGTGGTCACGAAACTGTTTGCCCCGCAACTGATCGGCTTGGACCCGTTTGACCGCTCCAAGATTCAGCAGATCCTGCGTCGCACGGTCCATAACCCCACGGCCAAGGGCGCCCTCGACATCGCGTTGTGGGACATCATCGGGATCTCACTCGGCACGCCTGTACATAAACTCCTGGGCGGCTTTACCGACAGCATGCGAGTCTCCCACATGCTCGGCTTCAAACCGGCAGCGGATCTGCTGGAAGAGGCCCTGCGCTTCCGCGAGACGTACGGAATCAACACCTTCAAGCTGAAAACAGGCCGCCGGCCGCTGTCCCTGGACGTCGAAGCCTGCCACGTACTGCGGGACGGCCTGGGCGAGGACACTGAGATCTATCTCGACGCCAACCGGGGCTGGACAGCAAATGAGGCCATGGAAGTGCTCCGCCGCACCGAAGGCCTGGGCCTGTCCATGCTTGAGGAGCCGTGCGACGCAGGCGAGGCCATGGGCCGCCGTCGGCTGGTCCAGCGCTCCAGGATCCCCATCGTCGGCGACGAAAGTGTTGCCAGCCTCGGCGAAGTGTCCAGGGAGCTGCTCTCCGGCGGGAGCAACGCCATCTGCATCAAAACCGCCCGGAGCGGCTTCACCGAAGCCCAGCAGATCCTGGCCCTCTGCGAGGGCTTGGGCGTCGACGTCACCATGGGCAACCAGATTGACACCCAAGTTGGCAGCCTCGCCACGGTGACATTCGGGGCGGCCTTTGAAGCCAGCTCCAGGCGCGCGGGGGAACTCTCGAATTTTCTGGACATGACGGACGACCTGCTCGCCGAGCCATTGGAGATCAGGGAGGGCGTTATCCGCGTCCGGGAAGTGCCTGGCGTCGGGGCAGCAATAGATGCGGGCAAATTGAAAAAGTACCGACAGGACTGACCGGCCACTGCCGTCGCCTGCCCTAGAAGGAGATACCGATGCTGTACCTGGTTCGAATGGACGTCAATATCCACCCGGACATGCCCGTGGAGCAGTCGGAGGCCATCAAGGCGGAAGAACGTGAATACTCCCAATCGCTGCAGCGCGATGGCCGCTGGGTACACATCTGGCGCGTGGTGGGGGAGTACGCCAACTACTCCGTCTTTGACGTCGCTGACAACGATGAACTGCACGACCTGCTCTCCGGCCTGCCCCTGTTCCCGTACATGGACATCAAAGTCACGCCCCTGGCGAAGCATCCCTCCGCGGTCGGATAGCTTTCGCTCAGCCCGTGACACTCATACCCACGAGCTTTCAATGAAGGTGAAATCAGTTTTTACATCACCTAATTGCGGTCCTACCGTTGAAGCAGCACCGCATATGATGCGCGGCACACTGCAACCAGGACGGCCCACGACCCACACGTTTCAAGAACACCGCTCATCGACAAAGGAGTCACCATGACCTCGGAAACCCAGGCCACCGCCGCCGCTTCAGGCGCAGGGGCAACCGCCCGCTT
>JBKPJW010000068.1:0-10328 GCA_046730875.1 Actinomycetota bacterium
GTTCCGGGCCAGCCACTGAGCAGCATCATCGAGCACGAGCAGGTGCTCTCCCCGGACCGTACCTTGTCGATGATGGCGCAGACGGCGCGTGCCCTGGCCGTTGCCCACGCGCAGGGCCTTGTGCACCGCGACATCAAGCCGGGAAACCTGCTCATCACCCCGGACGGCCGCGTTAAGGTTACCGACTTCGGCATCGCGCGCCTGGCCGACCAGGTTCCGCTGACCCAGACCGGCCAGGTGATGGGCACGGCGCAATACTTGGCACCGGAACAGGCTACGGGGCAGACCGCCACCGGCGCCTCGGACATCTACTCCCTTGGCGTCATCGGCTACGAGTGCCTCACGGGCCACCGGCCGTTCTCCGGGGAATCGCAGATTGCCATCGCGCTGGCCCAGGTCAACGACGCACCGCCGCCGCTGCCGGAGACGCTGCCCAGGCCCGTCCGTGCCCTGCTGATGTCCATGCTGGCCAAGGACCCGAAGAACCGTCCAGCGGACGCCATCAAGCTGTCCGAGGCAGCCGAGGCCATCCGCAATGGTGATATCGCCGCGGCGCACGCGGCGGTTCCGGGGATGCTCCTCTTCGATGCGGCCACCGGGCCCATCACCGCCCCGGTCGATGTCCCTACAGCAGCTACCAGCGTCATCGCCTCCAGCGCGGCGGAGGACAAATCGACGTCGGCGACCTCCGCGCTCCCGGTCGTTGGCGCCGCCGGCGCCGGCGCCGCCGCAGGCCTGGCGGCCGGTGCTGCCGCTGCCAGCGGCTACGGGGCCCGCAATGCGCTCAACCGCGCCGATGCCCTTGCGGCCGAGCGGAACTGGGTCCACGAAGACGAGGACTACGACGAGGAAGAGCCGGTCAATGAACCGCAACGCCGCGGGCGCAGCCCGTGGAGGTGGCCGCTGATCGCGCTGATCCTGCTGGCGGTGTTCGTCGTGATCGGCGTGGTCCTGAGCCAGGCCGGTAACCTTTTCCCCTCGCAGGCCCCGGCCACGAGCGAAATCACGTCCAGCGCCCCCAGCCCGAGCAGTGCCACGCCCACGACGGCGCCCCCGTCACCCACGGCAACCCCGACTCCCACGGTCCCTTCTGCAACGCCCACCGTCTCCACTCCGGAAGCCATTAACCTGATCCCCGATGCCTATCTGGGGCGGCAGTTCAGCGAGGTTCGCAACGAGCTGGTCGGCAACGGGTTGCAGGTCACCGGCGTCGAGGTTGCCAATGACGCGACGCCGGGCACTGTCACCAACATCGACCCCTCCGGTCCGGTGCAGCCCGGTACCACCATCACCGTGAGCTACTCCAAGGGACCGGACATGATCGCTGTCCCGTCCATCTCATCAGGGGCAAGCGAGGCTGAGGTCCAGCAGGCCATCGAGGAGGCCGGACTGCGCTGGGCCAAGGGAGCGGACGTCAGTCCGACGAACAAGAAGGAGGAGCCGGGGACCTTCGTCAGATCGGAGCCCGACTCCGGGCGCAAAGTCGCCGCCGGCAGTGTGGTGACCTACCACCTCGCCAAGGCTACGGCCACAAGCCCTTCACCTACGAAGTCCGGACCCTAAATAATCATGAGCAGCACACCCCGCACACCGTCGCACAGAGAGGATCGCCCGGTGAACACGCAGCGCGTCCTCAGCGGGCGCTATGAGCTGGGTGAACTGATCGGTCGCGGCGGAATGGCGGACGTGTTCCGCGGCGTCGACACCCGGCTGGGCCGCACCGTCGCCGTCAAATTGCTTCGCCCGGATCTAGCCAGGGATCCCCAGTTCCAGGCCAGATTCAAACGCGAGGCCCAGGCTGTCGCCGCGCTCAACCACCCCTCGATTGTGGCTGTCTTCGACACCGGGGACCACGCGGTCCCCGGTGACCACGCCGACACCGTTCGGGTGCCCTATATCGTCATGGAATACGTCTCCGGCAAGACCCTCCGGGATATGATCCGGGCCAAGGACGTGAGCATCGACCAGGCCATCGAATTCTCCCTCGGTGTGCTGTCAGCGCTCGATTACAGCCACAAGGCCGGGATTGTGCACCGCGACATCAAACCCGCCAATGTGATGTTCTGCCCGGATTCAAACAGCGTCAAAGTCATGGACTTCGGGATCGCCCGCGCCATGGCGGACTCGTCGGCCACCATGACGCAGACGCAGGCCGTGGTGGGCACCGCGCAGTATCTTTCCCCGGAGCAGGCCAGGGGCGAAGCCGTCGACGCCCGGAGCGACCTCTACTCCGCGGGATGCCTTCTGTATGAGATGCTGACCGGCCGGCCGCCCTTCATCGGGGACAGCCCTGTCTCGGTCGCCTACCAGCACGTCCGCGAGATCCCCGAGCCTGCCAGCAGCCTCAACCCTGATGTCTCCGCCGCGCTGGACAGCGTACTGATGAAGGCCCTGCAAAAGAACCGGGCGGACCGTTTCCAGGACGCCGCCGCCTTCCGCCGCGCCCTGCGGGCCGCGCGCAGCGGCGTCCCGGTGACTGCACCGGCCGCCAGCGAGGCCCCCACAGATCCCACCAACGCCGTTCCCCGGCAGGATCCCTTGGCACCCACGGCCGCCTTCTCGCTGACCGGAGCCAAGTTCCTCGACGACGTCCCCGGGGGCCGGCTGCGCCCCGCCGAAGAAACGCCCGACGACGACGCGCTGCTGCACCCCGCGGGCACCGAGCTCTACGGGACAGCGGACACCGGCAGCCTGCCCCTGGCGTTGCCGGTCGAACGTGAGCACACCCCGCACCAGAGGTCGCGCCGCCGCACCTGGATCGCGACGTTGGTGGTCCTCACGCTCCTGGTGCTGGCCGGGGGCGGCCTGTGGCTGTACAACATCATGAACCAGGCCCCGCCACAGACAGCCAAGGTCCTGATACCCACCGTGACATCTTTGACAGAATCCGAGGCCCTGCAACGGCTCTACAACGCCGGATTCAAGCCGCAGCTTAAACGGCTGCAGCACGAGACCATCCCGAAGGGCACGGCCATTGGGACCGTGCCGACGGCCGGAAGCTCCCTGGAAGCCAACTCGGACATTATCCTCAACATTTCCGAAGGACCCAGCGCTATCACCATCCCGACGGACCTGCCCGGCCGGACGGAGGCGGCAGCCCGCGATCTGCTGCATCAGGCGGGACTGAGCGGTTCCCTCACCACCACGATGTCCAACAACCCCACGGTGCCGGTCGGCATTGTCATCACCACCAAACCGGCCCCGGGCCAGCTCGTGGCCGTAGCGGACTCCGTCGAAATCATCGTCTCCACCGGGAAGGTATCGGTGCCGCAGCTGATCGGGCTGCCGCTGGCGGAGGCGGAGGCGAAGCTGACGGAGCAGGGCCTGAAGCTCAACGCCACCGAAGTGGAAAATTCGCAGGTTGCCCCGGGAAAGGTGACCGGCCAGGCTGACGCCGCGAATTCGCTCGTGGAGCAGGGTAAGACCATCACAGTGACGGTGGCGAAGGCTCCGGCTCCGGCACCGGCACCGCCCCCCTCGCCGTCGCCGTCGCCGTCGCCCACCCCGACGCCCAGCAAGACCGGGTCCAAACAGGACGTTGTCCTGGAGAACTTGCTCCCGTAGCCCTCGCCTGGCCCTCGCGCGTGAGAACCTTCGTGAGTGCCCGGCTCAGTGTTTGATGAGCGGGCTCAGGTCCGTTGCGCGTTCGGCGGCACCGGCCATGCCGAGTGACTCGAGCCAGTTGCCCAGCATCTGATAGCCGCCTTCGGTCAGGACGGATTCCGGGTGGAACTGGACACCACACAGCGGTGCCGTCCGGTGCTGCAGGCCCATCACAACACCGGTGCCCGTTTCCGCGGTGATCTCCAGGACTTCCGGGATGCTCTCGCGGACGGCGGCCAGCGAATGGTAACGCGTGGCAGTGAGGGGAGACGGGAGACCGGCGAACACACTGGTTCCGTGGTGTTCCACTAGCGAGGTCTTGCCGTGCATCAGCTCGGGCGCGTGCGTCACAATGCCGCCGTAAGCCTCCGCCAGCGCCTGGTGGCCTAGACACACTCCCAGCATGGACTTGCCCTGGCTGCCGCACCATTTAATCAGTTCAATGCACACGCCGGCCTCGGCCGGATTCCCCGGACCGGGCGAGATGAGGACGCCGTCCCTTGCCTCGGCCATTTCAATCGCCTCGGTGAGGGTGACGTCGTCGTTGCGGACCACCGTGGTCTCCGCGCCGAGTTCCTGGAGATAGCCCACCAGGGTATAGACGAAGCTGTCGTAGTTGTCGACGACCAGGATCTTGGTTGTGCTCATTGCCTTGCTGAACCAATCGTTGAATCTGGGAACTGGGTGAATTGCGCCAGTCAGGGAAAAAGGAACTGAACCATCAATACCAGTGCTCCGGCCGCAAGCACCAGCGCAGCCGAAATCCTGAGCCACAAGGGGCCACGAAGATGGCGGGCGCGGCGCCCGGCTGCGTCGGCACCGGCAGCAGTACATCCGTTAGCGACGAACGGACTACCTGGCTGTTCCGGAACACGTAGACATAGTAGCCCTCGCGGGTCCGCACGTAGACGGCGGGGTCAATAGTGCGGCCTGAACTACAGCTAGAATTGTGCGAGCAAAAGAATTCAAACTTGACCAAGAGCGCGGTGGTGGGGGCTCAGTTCCTGCAGATATCAAGCCACGTTGCCGCTCTTGCTCCAGCCCGCCAAGGAGAATCAGTGCCCGAGTCGAAGCGGCGTAAAAGGACTGCCAGTGTGGCCCCGCAGACTTCTGCCGCGGCTTACAAGCCCAACCCGGTCTGGTTCAAGCCGGTTATGTTTGGCCTGATGATCATTGGACTGCTGTGGATCATCACCTTTTACATCACCGAAGGTGCCTTCCCGGTCCAGGCCTGGGGCTCGTGGAACATCGTCGCCGGGTTCGGCATTGCGATCATTGGATTCCTGATGACCACGCGCTGGCGTTCCTGAACAACGCCCAGCAGCGCACATCCCAGACGGACCGGTACACCCAGTGTGTGCCGGTCCGTCGGCATTAATCCCAGGTGCGCCGTTCTGGCTGATCCGGGGCTCACAGGCCACGCCTCTCGTGACCGATAATGCTGGGAGCGGCAAACCCCCAGCGAAGGATTCCAGATGACCCCGGCAGTCAACGGTTCGATTATAGGCGACGACGGACTCGCCCGGCCTTCGTGGGCAGCCGTCGATCCCATGCTGCGTGAATACTACGACACGGAGTGGGGCATGCCCGTCCGGGATGAGCGGGGCCTCTACGAACGAATCAGCCTCGAGGGATTCCAGGCGGGGCTGTCCTGGGCGACGATTCTGCGCAAACGCCCCGCCTTCCGTGCCGCCTTCATGGACTTCGACCCGGAAAAGGTGGCTCTCTTTACCGACGACGACGTCGAACGGCTGATGCTCGATGCAGGCATCGTCCGGAACCGGCTCAAGATCCAGGCAACCATCACCAACGCCCGGGCCACGCTGGCGTTACGGGACGACGGCGGTCTGGTGGACTTCGTGTGGTCATTCAGGCCTTCCGCCACACCCCGGCCCGGCTCCCTCGACCAGGTCCCCACTACGTCGGCCGAATCCGTGGCACTCTCCAAGGCTCTGCGAAAGAAGGGCTTTGCCTTCGTCGGGCCCACCACGATGTTTGCCCTCATGGAGGCCATCGGGATGGTGGACACCCACCTGCTGGATAGCCACCGGCGCGGCACATCGGGCATCTGGGAGCCATGAGTCATAGGATCCGTTATCCACAGCTGTGCACAAGTCTGGGGAAACTTATCCACATTGTTCATAACTTTCCGGGGAAACCGACCCGTTCCGCCACCCGTGAAGGGCAGCAACGGGATCAAAACGGCTGAGGAAATGCCGGACGGATCTAAATTACACGGCTGTAAGTTATTAACAGTGTGGATTGCCTGTGGAAAAGTCCCGCCCGTTGACGCGCAGCCGATTTTCCATGCCAGGTAATGCTGCCCTCGGCCTTTGAATGATCTGCTCCGTATCTCCAGTGCTCCACGGTCGCCAATGCACCGTGCTCTCCAATGCTCCGCGAGCAATGCTGTGCGACTGGTCCAGATCGCTGCCTGCCGACGCCCGTCCCTCCCGGCAGGCGAGGACGTATGCGCAGCCGGAGTTATCCACTTAATAACACTGCACTACCCACAACTTATCCACAGCTGGGGATAACTGGCGGGGCCACCCGAGCAGCAATCCGCGCTGTGGTGCCGCCTGCGGGGCCCGGTGCCGTCGCAATTCCGACCATCAAGTTATTAACACTGTGAATAACCCTGTTGAAACACCCTGTGGGGCCCGGCCCGGCCCTGCCGGCTGCGGCGCACGCCGGCCCACACCCCTTCCCCCCAGGTGACGGCCCGGCCGGCCGCGCTGCGGCCGGCTCGAGGCGGTGCACAAACGCGCAAGCCGCACAGCGCCGGCAGCAGCACGAAGCGAAAGTTGTCCACTTACGCACAGGAGAACCCACAGGAGTTATCCACAGGTGTGGAGATCGCTCAAATAATAGTGTCCGCCTGCGGAAAAATCGCCAGCTCAGGCGGCCAGATCGGGTTTCCAGGCATGAACTACACGGTTGTAAGTTATTAACAATGTGGATAAGTGCTGTGGAAAACTTTGGAGCCCGCATTTGTCCCTCCCGGGAAGGGACACCGGCCGAGGACCGGGCAGGGCAGAACCGCAGGCCCGGAGAGAACAGGCCCCGGGAGTTCCAGAGAGCATAGAAGAAGGAATCAGACAGAGTGAGGGGCGCGCCATGCCCCGGGCGCCGAAGCCGGCCGGGGCATTAGGGGGAGCGGCTAAACGCTGGCGCCGGCCATCCGGACGACGGACACGCCGATCACCACGGCCAGGACCGCGGCGAGGCCGATCGCCTGTAACAGGCCCTGCCGGGGGCCGCGGGGAGTGTAGGCAATGACTGCGGCGCTCAGTGCGCCAGTGACGAGCCCGCCGAGGTGGGCCTGCCACGCGATCTGCGGGACCATGAAGCCGATGACGCCGTTGATGGCGATCAGTACCAGCAGCTGGCGGACCTCGCCGCCGCGTTGACGCTGGACCACCAGCAGGGCGCCGAACAGGCCGAAGATCGCGCCGGAGGCACCTACGAGGCCTACGGGACCGGTTACGGGATAGACCGGGGTCAGCAGGAGGAAGCCGACGGAGCCGCCGACGGCGGAAAGCAGGTAGATAGCCAGGAAGCGGGCGTGGCCCAGCAGCGGCTCAAGGATCTGGCCGAAGATCCACAACGTGTACATGTTCAGCACAATGTGGAGCAGGAAACCTTGGGAGTGCAGGAACGCGGAGGTGAGCATCCGCCACGGTTCATCGGCGGTCAGGGCGGGCGCGTAGGCCAGTTGCTGGTAGATCCCGTCGTTGGGAACGATCCATTGCAGGGCATAGACCAGGGCGCAGAGCGCGATGATCACATAGGTGACCAGGGGTTTGGCGGTCACGGCACCGCCATAGACGGTCCTGACGGTCGGCGTCGTGCGTTTGGTTTCGTTGACACAGTCAACGCATTGGAATCCGACGGCGGCCGCCCGCTGGCAGTCGGGGCACGCAGGGCGCCCGCATCGCTGACAGCGCACATAGGCGGGCCGGTCCGGGTGCCTGGGGCACACCGGGACCTCCGCGGACGGCTCTGCCGCCGGAATTCCATAGCTCACGGGATGGGTTAGAGCTTTTCGATATCAATGCTGTTGATGGTGACATCCTCGACCGGACGGTCGCCCATACCGGTGCGTACGCCCTCAATCGCGTCGACGACCTTTTTGGAATCCTCATCGGCGACCTCGCCAAAGATGCTGTGCTTTCCCTGCAGCCAGCCCGTGGGAATGGTGGTGATGAAGAACTGCGAACCGTTGGTGCCGCGGCCCATCTGGACGCCGGCGTTGGCCATGGCCAGCTTGTAGGGTTCGTTGAAGGTCAGCTCTGGGTGGATTTCGTCGTCGAACTTGTAGCCCGGTCCGCCCGTACCACGGCCCAGGGGATCGCCGGCCTGGATCATGAAGTCCTTGATGATGCGGTGGAAGATGGTGCCGTTGTAGAGCGGAGTGCCCGTCTTGTCCTCGCCCGTTTCGGGGTGGGTCCAGGCCTTCTCGCCTGTGGCCAGTCCGACGAAGTTGTCGACGGTCTTCGGTGCGTGGTTGCCATAGAGATTGACGACGATGTCGCCGAGGCTCGTGTGGATAGTGGCTTTTGCGGTTGCGTTGGCAGTCATAGGCCCTATTCTTCCACGGCGGCTCCGCGCGTATAGGGCCGCACAGTCAGTTCCGCGCTGGGTGAAATCCACTGGAAATCGGCCTGAAGAATAGCCGGTGCGTTCCTAGACACGTAGGCTAACAGCAGAACCGTCACATTAATCGGGAGGTAGTTGTGAAGAAAACGGATCGTATTGCCCGGGACCTGGAGCAGTCAGTCAGCACCGGAGTCGACAGTGCCAAAGAATGGGCGGCCCCGAGGGTTGAAGCAGCCGTGAACTGGGCTGTTCCCCGCTTGCAGCATGGACTGGACACCGCCTCTCCCAGGATCCAGGAGGGGCTCAAGTCAGCAGCCCACAACCTGGCCGGCGGCGTTGCCACTGTCACTCCCCGCCTTCAGGATGGCCTGGCCCAGCTCGCACCGAAAATCAACGACGCTGCCGAAGGGGCCACGCCGCGCCTGCACGAGGCCGTGGACAAAGCAGCACCGGTGATCGCCAACGCACGCGACCTCGTGGTGGTTGAGTACCTGCCCAGGCTTTCCGACCAGATCGGCCACGCTTCCAAGGCTGTACACCGCACGCTGGAAAACGCCCCGGCCCACGTGGACGCCGTTGCACAGAAGCTTGTTGACTCCGGTGTGGTCCACAATGTCCAGACGCAGGCCCAGACGGCAGGCAAGAACATCAAGGCGGCCGCCAGCGGGAAACTGGCCAAGCAGCAGAAACCCAAGCACCGCGGACTGCTGATCTTCGGCATCATCGCTGCCGCAGTTGCCGCCGGTGTCGCCGCGTGGAAGGCTTCCAAGCCCGTAGAGGACCCCTGGAAGGTACCGACGCCGGTAAAGCCAGCCCCGGCTACCCCCGTTACTGAAGCGCTGAAGGACACTGCCGACAAGGCCGGGTCCGCGGCCGTTGCCACCGCTGATTCTGCGGCCGATGCCTCTGCAGCGGCGGCCGAATCCGGGGCTACTGCTGCGAAAGAAGCGGCCGAAGGGGCAAAGGACGCCGCGGACGACACCGCGGAGGCCGCCGCCAAGGTCGCCACCGACGCAAAGACCGCGGTACGCAATATTGCGAACAGCCGGAACAACGGCGTAGAGAAGCCGGGCCTGTAGCTCACCACTGGCAAACGCCGGCTGAGCCGCGACTCCGGCAGCGGCCGACCGGCCGCTGGCAGGTGTCCTGCAATTCTCCTAGGGAGGGATTCCGCCACGGTGCGGGATCCCTCCCTTCGTTTAACTTCGCTTGCCTTGGCGGCATCCCATCCCGGTCCTCGTCGCAGGCTTGATGCTAAATTTGTGGTGATGTCACCCCATAGATCACCCCAGGACGCCTTCCCTTCTGCTCCACCGCCAGCCGTATCTGTTGTGATCCCGGCGTTCAACGAGGAAAGCGTCATCCGGCAGTGCCTTATCGCCGCGGTCTATCAGTCGGTGCCTGCCCACGAGATCATTGTGGTGGACAACATGTCCAAGGACCGCACGGCTGAGATCGTGCGCCAGATGCAGCAGGAATACCCTGAGAGTCCCATCATCCTGCTCAGCCAGGACCGGGAGCAGGGGCTGATCCCCACACGTAATTGCGGTCTGGACCACGCCACGGGCGATATCCTCGGCCGGATCGATGCCGACTCCGTGCTGGAACCGGACTGGGTGGAGCAGGTTCAGGACGCGTTCGCGGACGAATCAGTCCACGCTGCGACCGGACCGGTGGTCTATTACGACATGCCCATGCGCCGGTTCGGTCTTAAAGCAGACGACAGAATGCGTCAGCTGATGCTCCGGCTTGCGAAGCACCAGTATCACTTCCTCTTCGGTTCCAACATGGCGCTGCGCCGCTCGGCCTGGGAAACCATCCGTGCAGAAACCTGCCGGGACGAACGGGACGAAATGCACGAGGACATCGATCTATCGTTGCACCTGGCCGACCACGACCTTCGGATCCAGTACTGGCCGCAGATGGTCTCCGGCATGTCGGCCCGGCGGTTGGAGGACTCGCCCCGGGACTATCGCTATTACGTGACGCGCTTTGACCGCACGTATAAAGCACATAACGTCAAAAAAATGGCGCTGAAGGCGCCTATGGTGGTCTTCTTCTCTGTCTATTTCCCGGCGAAACTGCTCCGAGCCATACACACGGTCAACGCCGCCCAGCCCGCGCGC
>JBKPJW010000069.1:0-6138 GCA_046730875.1 Actinomycetota bacterium
CTCCAAGCCCACCACGCTCGGGCCCAACACCCTCGTGGAACTGGGCACCGTCCTGGAGGGGCTGAAGGAGCGGGCCGCCCGCGGCGAGATTGCCGGCGTCGGCGTCACCGGCAAGCCGTACTTCCTGGTGGCCGGTGCGGACCTGTCCACGGTGAAGTCGGTCAGCGGACGCGAGCAGGGCCTGTGGATGGCCCAGCTGGGCCACGACGTCTACGCCACCCTGGCCAACATGGGAGTGCCGAGCTTCGCGTTCATCAACGGCCTGGCCCTCGGCGGTGGCCTGGAGATCGCCCTGCAGTCCACCTACCGGACGGTGTCCACGGGCGCCGGCGCGCTGGCCCTGCCGGAAGCGCTCCTCGGGCTGATCCCGGGCTGGGGAGGGGTCTATATCCTGCCGCGCCTGATCGGTCCGGAGAACGCGGTCAAGGTGATGATCGAGAACCCGCTAAACAACAACCGCACGCTCACCGGTCCGCAGGCCTTTGAGCTCGGCATGGCGGACGCCATGTTCGAACCCGCGGACTTCCTGGAGCAGTCCGTCGCGTGGGCCGCGAAGGTCCTTGCCGGCGCGGAGGCACCGAAGCGGGCCAACGCCGTCGACCCCGCGGAACCGGACGTCGCCGCCCGCTGGGCCGCCGCCGTCGCTAAGGGCCGCGCCTTCGTGGCGGCCAAGACCTCCAACGCCTCTCCGGCGCCGGCCAAGGTCCTGGACGTCCTGGAAGCCAACCGCATGCTGACCCAGGCCCAGTCCGCGGAGCTCGAATGCGAGACCCTCGCCGACCTCATGCAGACTGACGAATTCCGGGCCACCGTCTACGCGTTCCTGGACCTGGTCCAGCGGAGGGCCAAGCGCCCCGCCGGCGCCCCGGACCGCAAACTCGCCCGCCCGGTGGGCAAAGTCGGCGTGGTGGGCGCGGGCCTGATGGCGAGCCAGCTGGCCCTGCTCTTCGCCCGCCAGCTCAAAGTTCCGGTGGTGCTAACGGACATCGACCAGGCCAGGGTGGACAAGGGCGTTGGCTACGTCCACGCCGAAGTGGACAAGCTGCTGGCGAAGGGACGGATCAGCCCCGACGCCGCCAACCGCACCCGCGCACTCGTCACGGGATCCGTGTCCAAGGAGGCCTTCGCGGACGCAGACTTCGTGATCGAGGCCGTCTTTGAGGAACTCAGCGTCAAGAAGCAGGTCTTCAAGGAAGTCGAGGCGATTGTCTCGCCCGAATGCATCCTCGCCACCAACACCTCGTCGCTGTCCGTCACGGCGATGGCGGCGGACCTGGAGCATCCGGAGCGGCTCGTGGGCTTCCACTTCTTCAACCCGGTGGCGGTGATGCCGCTCGTGGAGATCGTCCGCGCCCCGAAGACCGACGACGCCGTGCTGGCCACGGCGTTCGAACTCGCCACGGGCCTGAAAAAGTCCGCGGTGCTCGTCAAGGATGCCGCCGCGTTCGTGGTCAACCGCGTCCTGCTGCGCCTCATGGGCGAGGTGACCGCCGCCTTCGACGAGGGCACCCCCGCCGAGGTAGCGGACAACGCGCTGCGGCCCTTGGGACTGCCCATGAGCCCCTTTGTGCTCGGTGCCATGGTGGGCCTGCCCGTGGCCCAGCACGTCCAGGAATCGCTGCACGCGGCCTTCGGGGACCGCTTCCGGGTCTCGAAAAACCTGCAGGCGCTGATCGACAACGGCGTGAAGTCCATCTGGGCTGTTGAAAATGGAACGGCGGAGAACCGCACCCCGGTCCCGGGTCCCGACGGGAAACCCTACATCCCGGCCGAAACGCTGGCACTGATGTCCTTCGGCACCACACCATCCACGGGCGAGGACGTGCTGCGCCGGACCCAGGACGCCCTGGCGGAGGAAATCGGGCTCATGCTCAGCGAGGGCGTGGTGGCCGGTCCCGAGGACATCGACCTCTGCATGATCCTCGGCGCGGGCTGGCCCATGTTCCTTGGCGGCATCACTCCGTATCTGGACAGGGTGGGCGCGTCGGAGCGGGTCAACGGCCGAAGGTTCCTGGCACCGGGGGTAGCCTCGAAGCCCGCCTGAATGGATCCGAGTCTGGCCTGAGTCGGGGCGAGTCTGGCCTGAGTTGGGACTGAGTCGGGCTGCACGGCGGCGTCCCTGCCCGGACTTTTTGTCCGGGCGGGGGCACCGCCGTGGTTTCGGCCCGCGCAGTTCTTCGCCGCGTCTTTTCGCCGCGCGGCCATCACCTTCCGGGTGCCAGCGCCGCCTCGAGCAGGACCCGTTCCAACCATGCGAGGTAGCGTTCCGCCGTCCAGCCGGCCTGCACCACGAGGTGTTCGTGCTGGTAGGGAGAGGTCAGCAGCCACAGCGTCAGCGCCACCTCCTCCAGCGGAACATCCGTCCGCAGGCCTCCGCGCTGCTGCAGCAATCCGGCGACCTTCAGGAAGTCCGACCGGATGCGCTCCTGCAACCCGGCGTGGGCCGCCGCAATCTCCGGATCGCCCTGCGCAGCAGCCGCCATGGCCTGCCACAGCCGCCCGATCCTGCCGTTGAGCTCCGCCGCGAAGGCCGCGAGCCCAAGCAGCCCCTCCCGGGCGTCTTCCTGCGCCAGCACGGCCTGGGCCTCCGGCAACTCAAGGATCGACCGGCCACCCTCTGCGCCCGCCGACGCCGCTTCCAGGGCGGCCAGCAGCAGCCGCTTCTTCGGGCCGTGGGCCTGCACCGTTTCCACGGATACCCCGGCATCTGCGGCGATCGCACCGAGGGTAGTTGCTGTGAATCCTTTCGCCGCAAAGCAGCGGCCCGCCGCTTCCAGCACGCGTTGGCGCGTGGCTGAGGCCTGCTCTTCGCGCAGTGCTGACCGGTAGCGTCGCGGACGGGAAGTTTCCATTGCCATATTGACTACTGTCTCACAGTAATGAAAACTGATGCAACGCACTCACCCCATAGGAGACATCATGGCATCGGTACTCGTTTGCTCCAGCCCTCTGATCGGCCACGTCACGCCGATGCTTGCCGTTGCCGCCGGCCTGGTGGAACGCGGACACGATGTCCGCTTCCTGACCGGCCGGCGCTTCGAAGAGCAGGTGTCCCGGACCGGTGCCTCGTTCATCCCGCTGCCGCCGGAGGCGGATTTCGATGACAGCAGGCTGGATACCGCCTTTCCCGGACGCGTCGGCCTGAAGGGGCCGAAGGGGATCCGCTTCGATATCCAGGAGGTCTTCATGCGTCCGGGGAAGGCCCAGTACCAGGCGATCCTCGCGGCGTCCGCGGAACGCCGCATCGACGCGGTCCTGGCCGAGTCACTGTTCATGGGAGCGGCGTTGCTGCTGGCAGGTCCTGCGAGCGACCGGCCGGCGGTCATCAACTGCGGGATCGTTCCGCTCAGCCTCGCGAGCCGCGACACGGCCCCGTACGGGCTGGGCATACCGCCGAGGCCGGGGCTGCCCGGCCGGGTGCGGAACCGGGCCATGCGGGCACTGACCGAGAAGGTAATTTTCGGCCCGGTACAGAAGTACGCCAACAAGATCGCCATGGACGCCACCGGGTCAGCGTTCCCGACCTTCTTCATGGACTGGCCGCGCGCCGCAGACCACATCGCCCAGTTCACCGTTGCAGCTTTCGAATATCCGCGCTCCGACCTGCCCGGGACGGTGCACTTTGTGGGTCCGGTGTCCCAGGACGGGAAGAGTTCTACCACCGGGCCAGGCAGTGCCGGCGGAACACCCGAGGCCGCGCTCCCCGCGTGGTGGTCCGAACTCGACGCCGGCCGCCCCGTTGTCCATGTCACCCAGGGCACTGTGGCCAACCGGGATTTTGACGATCTGGTCCGGCCCACCATCGATGGCCTGGCTCAGGACGATGTCCTGGTGGTGGTCACCACCGGCGGCCGTCCCGTGGAGGCGCTCTCCGGCCCGCTGCCGGACAATGTCCGGGTTGCCTCGTATTTGCCCTACGACGAGCTGCTCCCCCGGACTGACGTCCTGGTCACCAACGGAGGATACGGCGGGGTGCAGTTCGCGCTGCGGCACAGCGTACCGCTCGTTGTGGCAGGTCAAACCGAGGACAAGGCCGAAGTATGCGCCCGGGTGGCGTGGTCCGGCACCGGCATTAATTTGCGGACCAACCGTGCCACGCCCGAGGCCGTCGCCAAGGCTGTCCGCACGGTCCTGTCCGACGCCTCCTATCGGGAAGCCAGCAGCCGGATCGGCGAGGCCATCCGCGCCTCCCGCGGCGTCGAAGAGCTGGCGGATCTGGTGGAGAGCGTTTGCAGCGCCCGCTCCCTGGAGCGGGAGTAGCTGCTCAGGCCTCGCGCAGCCGGCCTTCGTGGAGTTCCAGGACCCGATGCGCGTTCGTCCTGGCATAGGCCAGGTCGTGGGTGACCATTACGACGGCGGCGCCCCGTGCGGCGGCGCCGGCCATGGCACGGCGCAGTGCCTCGAGGCCGTGCCGGTCCAGCCCTACGGTGGGCTCATCCAGGGCCAGCACCGCCGGTTCGCGCGCCAGGACCGTGGCCAGGGCGAGTAGCCGTTGCCGGGAAGCGGACAGTTCGGCCGGGTGGATTGCCTGCATACCGGAGAGCCCGACGGCGGCCAGCGCGGCCAGCGCCCGGCGCTGGACTTCGGCTTTCCCGAACAGCTGACGGAGTCCAAACGCGGCTTCCCGCAGGACCGTTCGTTCAAAGAGCTGGTCCCGGGGATGCTGGAACAGCAGGCCCACCGACGCGGCGACGGTTCCCACCGGCACACCGGCAATGCTGCGTCCGCAGACCCGCACCTCCCCCTGTGAGGGCCGCAGGAGTCCGTTGAAGTGGCGTAGCAGGGTCGATTTGCCGGCGCCGTTCGGGCCGGTCACGGCGACGATCTCGCCAGGGCGCACGGTGAAATTCACGTCCCGGAGGACCGGGACCTGTGGAGCCGTGCCACGCCGCCGCAAGGCTTGGCTGTAGCCGAATCCCACCCGGCACACCTCAAGCGACGCCGGGCCGGGGCGGGTGGCGGTGCCAGGCACCGGGGCGACCCCCGCGTCCACCACACCCGCGTCCGGTACCCCGGCTCGCTCCAGGTCAACCGAGCCGGCCAGCTGCGCCGGCGCCCCGGCGGCAGTAACTGTCCCGCCATCGTGCACCGTCCGGCAACCAAGAACTGTCCAGTGCGTCGCTTCCCGGGCGAGGCGGTCCGCCGCCTGGCTCAGCAGGACGACCCCGGTTCCAGTGCCGCAGAGACCGCGGACCAGCTCTTCAATCTGTTCGGCTCCGGCCGCGTCCAGGGAGGCCAGCGGCTCGTCCAGGATGAGTACGTCCGGTTCTGTGATGATGGCGCAGCCCATGGCGAGCCTGCGCAGCTCTCCGCCGGACAGCGTTGCCGGATCCCGACCCAGCAGCCCTGACAGGCCAGTCCGCGCCGCCGTGCGCTCCACCGCGCGGAGCATGTGTTCCCTTGGCGTCGCGCGGTTTTCCAGGCCAAAGGCCAGCTCCTCGGCGACTGTGGCGCGGACCGTGGAAAGCATCGAGGCAGCGTCCTGCGGAACGAAGGCCACCCGGCGCGACCACTCCGCCAGGTTGATCCGGGGATCGTCGGGCCCGCCGTGGAATTCGAGCCGGGTGCCGTCGAGTTCCAGGCTGCCGCGGAACTGGCCCGCGTGACCGGCCCGGAGCCAGCCGGCCAGCAGCTTGCCCAGGGTGGATTTGCCGCTCCCGGAGCCGCCCAGGACGGCGGTCAGGGTACCTGGCGTGACGGACAATGCCACATCGCACAGCGCCGGGGTGTTCTCGCCGTGGAACGTGAACGCCTCGATCCGGATCCGCAGCGCCGTCCGGGTGGTTGCAGTCATGTCGCCGCTCCGGCCGGCCAGGAGAGCACAAGCCGCGCCAGGACGGCGGCCGCCGCGAGCACCAGCGCGGCAGCGCGCAGGCGCCGCTGGGCGGGCGGGTCGGCGACGTTCCGGTAGCTGGTCCGGGGTCCTGGACTGCCGAAGCCTCGGGCGTCGAGCGCCTGGGCGCGGCTGCCGGCGTCCTCGATCAGTGCAAGGACCAGCGGGACCATCTGCAGGCGGAGTGCGCCGAGGCGGGACAGCAGGCCGCGCCGGAGCACCATCCCGCGCGTTTCCTGGGCCTGCCGGATCCGGCCCAGGCGGCCCGCAGCGGCCGGCAGGAGGGTAAGGGTGGAGGCCAGGAC